>JANMRJ010001159.1:0-7582 GCA_031370985.1 Acidimicrobiales bacterium | reverse complement strand
CTGGCCGGCCGGACGCTGACCTCGGTCGGTCGGCGGGGCAAGTACGTGCTGCTCGCCTTCGACGGTCCCCGCATCGTGTTCCACCTGTCCCAGGGTGGGCGGGTTGATGTCGAAAGCCCGCCCAAGAGCACCCGGCCGAAGTTTGGGATCGTCCGGTTCCTGTTCGAGGGCCACCCGTCGGTGCTGGTCAAGGAGTTCGGCACCGAGCGCAAGGCCGGCTGGTGGGTGCTGACCGAGGGCGACGAGGGACCGATGGCCAGCCTCGGCCCCGAGCCGTTCTCCGACGCCTTCACCGAACTGATCCTGCACGGCAGCGACGGGCGGCGGGTCCACACCCTGCTGCGCCAGCAGTCGACTGTCGCCGGCATGGGCCGGGGCTACACCGACGACAGCCTGCACCGCGCCGGTGTGTCGCCCTACGCGTCGTTGACATCGCTCAAGCCGCCGGAGCGTCAGAGGCTGCTCGACGCGATCCGGTCGGTGTTGACCAACGGACTGGAGGCCGAGCGCCGGCGGACCGGCGGGCTGCCGACCAAGGTGGGCGACCACTGGGTCGTCCACCACCGCCACGGCACGCCCTGCCCGAGCTGCGGCGACGGTCTGCGCCGGGTGTCGTACGAGTCCTACGAGGTCACCTACTGCCCGACCTGCCAAACCGGCGGCAAGGTGCTGGCCGACCGGCGGATGTCACGCCTGGTCCGCTGAACTACGACCCGCGCCCTCGAAGATGGCGGCCTTGACGCCCCGCTCGGCCAGGGCGGCGAGGAAGGGGCCGGGCTCGGCGAGGGAGGCGAGCCCGCCGGCGCCGGTGCGGGTGAGGCGGCCGTCGACCGCCCACCGTGCCGCCAGGGCGAGCACGGCGCCGGCGGCGACCGCGGGCCGGTCGACCGCTCCGAGCACCCGGTTGCCAGTGACGTGACCCTGGCGGCCCCGCACCTCGACCCTTACGCCGCCGAGGCTGCCCTCGGCGTGGGGCCGGCGCAGCATCGGGAGGTGGGCGGTGAGGCGGTCGCGGCGGTTGGCTCCGACGCGTGCGGAGATGCGTTCGGCGGTGGGAAAGGCGGGGGCGAGGAGCAACGGCTCGGGCAGGGCGGCGCGGTAGCAGTCGACCCCGCAGACCGGGTCGGGGAAGAAGACCAGCGATCGGCCCGACTGGCCCCGCCGGCGCTGCCAGGTGCCGGCGCCGGCCTCGACCGCCGGGCCCTGGAGGGCGACGTGGTGCTGACGGGCGCACGCCGGCCCGCCGGCGCCGACCTTGGCCACGTGGATCTCGTCGACCCGCTCGAAGCTGCGGGCAGCAAGGGCGGCCAACAGGCACGACAACCCTGGGGAAAAGCCGGCGCCGACCACCACTTGCACGCCGCGCTCGATGGCCTCGGCGTCGAGGGCCAGGAGGTCACGGACATCGTCCACGTCATCGGACACCGAGATCACTGACGCGCCGTGGTCGAGGGCGGCCTCGGCGGCGGCCCGGTGACCGCTCGGGCCGGCGAGGAGCACCACGTCGGCCCGGTCGATCACGGCATCCAGGTCGTGCGCGGCGAACGCCGGCTTGCCCAGGGACTCGACCGCGGCGGCCAGCCGGCCGGCCTTGGGCTCCACGATGGCGAGGCTCTCGACCTCGCCGAGGAACAGGAGTTGGCGGGCGGCGCGCACGCCTACCGCGCCGGCGCCAACTACGACGGCCCGCACGGCTACTTGAGCTCCGGTCCGCTGAGCTCCCGCCAACCACCCTGCTGCAGGGGAACGGGACCGCCTCGCTTGAACCGCACGCCGGCGGCAGCGATGCCCGCCAGGACGAGAGCGAGGGCGCCCCGACGGAGGGCCCTCACCACGCTGTCCCGGGGCGTGGGGCTAGCTGGAATCGAACCAGCGACCTCACCCTTATCAGGGGTGCGCTCTAACCGACTGAGCTATAGCCCCGCAGAAATCCACGACCGGGCGGCACGGGCCGGTGCCTGGGAGCGCGGCTGAACGGGCTGATCCAGACATGGGCCGACAGTCTACGGTTCGCTGGCGGCGCCCCGCACAACCAATGGCGCCGCCACGCTCACGATCCCATATTCGGCCCAGCATTCGGGGACGATGATGCACCGGCCGACTGCCTTGGCCTTCGGAGCGCGGCGGGAAATTGGTATTCTTACCTTGACGACGATGTAAGGAGGAGTCACAGGTGGATACCGCCGCCAGGATGACATCGAAAGGCCAGGTCACCGTGCCCAAGGTCGTCCGTGATGCCCTCGGGATCGAAGCTGGCGACGAGGTCGTGTTCCGCGTCGAAGGCACCAGGGCGGTAATGGCCAAGACGCCGGACTTCCTCGATCTAGCCGGCACGATCAAGGTACCGGCGGCGAAGCGCAACGTGGCATGGGACGACGTGATCCGCCGGACACGAACGGCTCGGGCTGCGACCCGCCGGTGAGCGCCTTCATCGACACGAACATCCTGGTCCGGCACCTGACCGGCGATCCGCCCGCTATGGCGGCACGGGCGACGGCCTCCCTCGGGAGCGAAAGCGAGTTGTTCCTCACCGACCTTATCGCCGCCGAGACCGTCTACGTCCTGCAGTCGTTCTACGAAGCCCCCCGCCAGCAGGTGGCCGAGGCGGTCCGCTCTTTGGTGGCGTTCGAGTCGATCGTGTGCATCGATCCGGCGCTCCTTCTACGAGCTGCGGAGGTCTATGAGACCGACCGGATCGACTTCGCCGACGCCTACCAGGTTGCCTGCGCCGAGAGCACCGGCGTCGGCAGAATCGCCTCGTTCGATCGATCGCTGGACCGGGTCCCCAGCATCGAACGGATCGAACCACCGGCGACGTGAAACCCCTACCAGGGCGTGCCCCCGAGCCTCGTTGCCCGGCCCGACTGCTGGAATGATCGGAACGAGGCCGGGGACGACCTACGTCGCCCTGTTGCGGGGCATCAACGTCGGCGGGAACGCCATCGTCGACATGCGGACGCTCAAGGGGACCTTCGCTGGGCTCGGCCTCGACGGTGTCCGCACGTACATCAACTCCGGCAACGTGGTCTTTTCGTCGTCGGCTGGTAGGCAAGAGGTGTGGCGCGGGCGGATCGAAGCCGCGATCACCCAGGATTTCGGTCTCAAGGTGCCCGTGCTGCTGCTCACCGCCGGCCAGCTCGTGGCGATCGCCGACGCAGTGCCGGCGGCCTGGGTGAACGACGCGTCGATGAAGTGCGATGTCTTCTTCCTGTGGCCGGATGTCGACCGACCATCCGTCATCGACGACATCCCCCACAAGCCGGCGATCGAGGACCTCCGCTACGTGCCTGGCGCCCTCGTCCGGCGGGTGGACAAGGCCGATGTCACCAAGAGCCCACTCACCAAGATCGTGGGCACCGACCTCTATCGCCGGATGACGGTGCGCAACATCAACACCGTCCGCAAGCTCCGTGCCCTGGTGGCGGGCTGATCAGTTGCGGTTTGGCCCGAGGCTCTTGATCCTTGCATCGAGGGCGGCTATTCATGTGCCGAAGAACCGGGCGTGGGGGGTCGTGCAAATGGTGTGGGTTGGGCATGTTTCCAGGCGTCGGCGCCGGTGGGGAGCGATCGCGGCACTCGTCGCTTTGGCGCTGACGTGGCTTGCGCCGCCGGCCTCAGCGCGCCACAACCTCTCGATGCTCCGGCTGGTCCCAGCTCTCAGCGTGCCCGGCGGGGAAGTGGCGGTGAGCGGCTTCTCCTACACCAGGCCGGTGTCGATCCATTTCAACACACTGAGCGGTCCTGTCCTGGGCACGTTCACTCCCGATGCCAACAGCGACCTGCGGGGGTCGGTCACGATCCCCGCCGACACCAAGCCCGGCGACTACTTGCTCCTGGCCACCCAGGATGACGCCGGCAAGCCGACGCGCATCCCGGCGAGAGCCCGCCTCACCGTCGTCGGCACCGGCGGCGCCCCGGTGGTATCGGGTTCGATCCAACCGGAGCCGAGGGCTCCCACCCTCATCCGTGAGGACGAGGAGACCAGCACCGGTTCGCTGGTCCTGGTCGGCCTCGGTGCCGCCGGCGCGGCCCTGTTCGTCGTGGGCGCAGCGATCGTCCTGATGTCAAGGCGACGGTCCTCGCCGGCATCGGTTGGAGCGGGCTCGTGAGGCGCCGGTGCGTGCTCCTCGGCCTGGCCGGCGTGGCGCTCGCTGTAGTCCCGGCCGACGCCCAGACGGCCAGGGCTGCTATCAGCATCACCCGGCCCGTGCAGTTGACCAAGGCTGACCAGGTCCCAGTCCGGACCTACGCCACGCCGGTGATGGCCGTCGACCCGGAGGATCCCCGTCACATCGTGGCCGCGGGAGCCGAGATGCGCAGCCGTACCTGCGGGGTGACGCGCTCGACTGACGGCGGTCAGACCTGGAAACAACTCGACATGCCGCCGCTGCCGAAGGAATACCCCTTCTGCTTCATCACCGAGACCGGCGTGCCCCAGGCCAACGTCGCTTTCGGCCGCGATCACACCCTCTACTACGCATCCCCTGGGTGGGACGTTCCCGATACCCTGAGCGACTGGCAGATCGGGACCGGCGGCGGGTGGCGGGGCAACGTGAGCGTGATCCTCTCCCGCTCCGACAACCTCGGCGACTCCTGGACCTCTACCATCGTGCGCCAGGCTCGGGGCCGCAAGGGCGCGGAGATGGAGAACAACCGCCCGGTCACCGGCCTGGTTGTCGACACCCGCAGCGGGCCGGAGGATGTCGTCTACCTCGGCTGGTCCCAGGCGTTCCAAGACCGGGAACTGTCAGTCGTGGCCACTTCCACAGATGGCGGCAAGACGTTCGGCGAACCCGTGAGCGTCTCGGCGAACTACATGCAGGACGAGGCAATCCGCGCCGAGCTGGGCAAGGCCGCCGGCCGACCCACGCCGACGGTCAACGCCCTCGACCTCACCTGGCCAGCCCTCACCGTCGATGGCAACGGCACCGTGTACGCGGTGTGGCACGCCCGGGGCCGGCCGGGGCCCCCGATGGACGACAGCGCCACCTACCTCTCCCGCTCGACCGACCGTGGCAAGACCTTCACGGTCGCCCAAATCGGCCCACCGACCAATACCTTCCTCAACCCCGTCATCACCTGGAGCCCGGCCGGTGGGCCGCAGGGCACCCTGCATCTCGTCTACCACAACAGCCCGCGCAAGATCGATTTTGAGTTCGACGTTTTCCACCGGCGCTCCACCGACGGCGGTGCCACCTGGAGCGACGCCAAGCTCCTGAACGACGATGACCCCGCCCAGCTGTACGGATCGTCGCATCCCAACATCACCGAGGCGCCCAACGGCCGTCTCGACGTGGCCTGGTGGGACTTCCGCAACGAAGCCGGCACCTTCGGCAACGATGTCTACCTGACATCGTCCGCCGATAACGGCGTGACCTGGTCCAGGAACCTGCGGGTCACCGACCAGGCGATCGACCGCCGCATCGGGCCGTGGTACGGGAACGCCGATATCCGCCAGGCTCCCGGGCTCGTCTCGCGGGACGCGTTCACCCTGGTTGTCTGGGACGACACCCGCAACGGCAACGAGGTGACCCAGACCCAGGATGTCTATGCCTCCATCGTCCAGTACGAGGCCTTAGGGAGCGGGGCGTCCTCGGCCGCCAAGTACGCCCTCGCCGGCACCATCGGCTTTGGCGTCGTCGGTCTCGGGTTCGCCGTCGTGACCACGGCGACACGTCGTCGCCAATCCAAGGCGCCCGCCACGCCATGACCCGGTTTCGGTCAACGAGCGAGCTGGCTCGGGGTCAGCGCTGAGAATCGCTTGTTCGTCAAGTCAACGCCCAGGCCAGGACCATCGCCAGCCCCAAGCCCACTTCGACGCCGGCGAGGAGCCGGCCCAAACTGAGCGTGTCATCCGAGCCTGGGGTCCTCCCGGTCAGCTGGCTCAGATACCGGCGCACTGTCCCGTCTTCGAAGGGGCGGAGTTGGCCATGCCGGCGTTGGTCGGCGCCGGGTTGTTGCCGGTGCAGGCCAGGGCACCGTAGAGGGTGTTGGCCTGAACGACGGTGCTGGCCCCGCCGTTGGTGTTGATGGTGGCGCCCTGCGAGACAGAGTTGGCCCCAAAGGTCACTCCCAGGTTGGAGGTGAGGACGACCTGGCCGGCGAAGCGGTTGCCGGCGCACCCCGAAGCCGGGTCGCCCACCCGGATCGGCACTGGGGCGTTCGTGACAGTAAGGGCCGTCGTCGGCGCCGGCGTCGGGCCGCTGACCTCGGAGCCGCAGATACTGAAGAAGCTGGGGGCGTTGGCGGTGATGCCCCGCGCGATCCTGGAACTCACGATGGTCAGGGCGCCGCCCGGACTCACGGTGATCGGGCCGACCACCCGGGCCCTGGTGACCAGGACGCTCTCCCCGGCGGCGACCGTCAGCGGGCTGAAGAAGTCACCGGTGATCGTGCGGGTCGTCGGTGGGGCCTGGAACGGGGTGATGACCACCGACTCGTTGGGGGCGTTGCATGGGGAGGTGGCCGCGTTGTTGTTGGTGTCGCCGTTGTAGACCGCGATCCAGTAGTAGGTGGCTGGGCTGGCGGGGGTGAAGCTGCCCGAGGTGACGGTGCCGCCAGCCAGCGCGTTGGACGACGTGAACACTTGGGTGGCGCAGGTGTTGTCGGAAAAGAGGCGGAAGGTGACAGTGCCCGTGGGTGAGAAACCGCCGGCGACCGTGGCTGTGTCGGTCACCGGTACCCCGAGGATGCCACCTGCCGACGCCTGGGTGGTGATGGTGGGCGTCGCCTTGGTGATGGTCACGGCCTCGTTGGGGTCGTTGCAGGCGCCCGTGGCGGTGTTGTTGGTCGCGTCGCCGTTGTAGACCGCGGTCCAGCGGTAGATGCCGGGGCTGGCGGGGGCGAAGCTGGCCGATGTCGCGGTGCCGGCGGTCAGGGTGTTGGTGGAGGTGAACACCTGGGTGGCGCACACGGCGTCGCTGAAGAGCCGGAAAGTGACCGTGCCGGTGGGCGAGGAACCGCCGGCGACAGTCGCCACGTCGTTCACCGAGGTGCCGATCGTCGCGTTGGCGGAGGCTTGGGTGGAGATCGTGGGTGTGGCCTTGCCGACCAATGATGTCTCGTTCGGCGCCCCGCAGGGGCCGGTCACCGACGCGTAGTTGGCGTCGCCGCTGTAGACGGCCACCCAGTTGTACGACCCGGGTGCGGTCGGGGTGAAGTTCGCCGACGTGGCCGTCGGGGGCGGGCCGCCGGCCAGGGGTCGGTTCGCGCTGGTGAAGACGGGGGCGCCGGTACACGTGGGGTTAGCCGGGCCGAAGAGGGTGAAGGTGACGGTGCCGGTGGGGGCCGGTGCCGGCGCGGGGCCGCCGGTCACGGTGGCGGTGTCAGCGACGCTGCTGCCGAAAATGACCGGGGTGGTGGCCGAGGTGGCGATGGTGGCCACCGCCTGATTGACGACCGAGGTCTCGTTGGGTGCCCCGCACGGGCTGCTGACCGACGGGTAGTTGGCGTCGCCGCTGTAGACGGCGACCCAGTTGTACGACCCGGGTGCGGTCGGGGTGAAGTTCGCCGACGTGGCCGTCGGGGGCGGGCCGCCGGCCAGGGGCCGCGCCGCGCTGGTGAAGACCGGGGCGCCGGTGCA
>JANMRJ010001141.1:0-12417 GCA_031370985.1 Acidimicrobiales bacterium | reverse complement strand
ATCAAGACCCGCAGGCGCAGGCGCTCCTCGGGCGGGTCCCAGTCGATGTCGAAGTAGGAGGCGTAGCGGCTGGACTGGCCGTTCTCGAGCACGTCCCACCACCAGGCGTTTTCCCGCCCGCTGATGGCCATGTGGTTGGGCACGATGTCGACCAGTTGGCTCATGCCCCGGGTGGCGAGCGCGGCGCACAGCCGCTCGTAGGCCTCGTCGCCGCCCAGTTCGTGGTTCAGGCGGTGGTGGTCGACGATGTCGTAGCCGTGGGTGCTGCCCGGCGCGGCCTGCAGGAACGGCGAGCAGTACAGGTGGCTGACGCCGAGGTCGGCCAGGTAGTCGACGATCGCCGCGGCGTCGTCGAAGGTGAAGCCGGCGTGGAGCTGAACGCGATAGGTGGCGCGGGGCGTCGGCATCCTTGCCGGCGACGCTAGCGCTACAGCACGACGGTGATGTCGGCTTCCTCGGCCGCCTCGAGGACGGACTGCCAGCCCGGCCCGTGGTCGAGCGGGACCGAGTCCACCTCGATGTCCATGGTCGGGACCGGCACCCCTTCGCCGTCGACAAAGGGGTGGAACCGTCCGCGACCGAGGCCGGGATTGAACTCTCCGGCGCCGAGCTTCGATCCGTGGCACCGCCAGATCACCGTACCCCTGGTCCAGATTTCCAGAAGTGGCGACAACCCGCCGGACGGTGGCCCGGGAACGCCAGAGCCCGAAGCGAGGCTGGTGTCACGGTGCTGAGGCATTGCCGCCGAGGCTAGGGCTGCGAGGACTAAGCGCTGCGGGAAGGACGTGGGGGGGGGGACGCTCGCCGGCTGCTCACCCCTCGAGATCGGTCGCCTCCCGGCTCGCTGCGTCCACCACACGGCTCGGCTCGTCCAGCAGGAGGTCGACCGGCCTGCAGTCGTCCAGCCAGCCGTTCCGAGCGGTGAACCAGAGGGCGGTCTCCCATTCGCCGAGGCCGGCGCAGGTGAGCTCGCTCAGCACGTCCGCAAGTTGCGGCAGCACGTTACCGCCGCGGAACTGAAAGCCCGGATACCATGCGGTCCCCCTGTACGAGACGGCGAACAGCCGGCCCTCCTTCTTGAGGCGATGGGCCAGGGAGTTCCTGTTCCTGGCCTCCGAGCCGAGAAGATCAGCCACCTCTGCGCTGGTGAGCGCTCCGAACTCGGCCAGGAGCTGTGCCCGCGCCTCGGCGTTCCGCCGGGCCTGTAAGACCTCCGCTGGCGTCGGGACGTCCAGCGACGGGGAGAGTTCATGGACGAGCGGCACGAGCGACCGGTTTCGGGCATTCGCGACAACGGCGGCCACCGCTTCTCGTTTGGACTGGACACCGAGCTTTCTCAGCATGTTCTGGATGTGCGTCCTCGCCGTGGAGTAGCGCAGGCCCATCTCGCGCGCTATCTCCGTGGTGCTCTGGCCGGCCGCCAACAGTTGCAGCACTTCACGCTCGCGCTGCGTGAGGGCGTTGCGATCCATCCTGGGCTCCGCCGCCGCGCTCCCGACATTCGCTTCACCTTCGGACGACGGATCCTGCTGTCGGGTCCTGTCGAGCGTCAGAGGGCCGGCCTCCTCTTCCGCGGTCAGAGCAGTCGCGAGCGCATCGAACACACGCTCCGGGCTCCTCTCGATCTCCGGAAAGCGCTCCAGAACGCGCAACTCTGCGGGGGAAAGCACGCGCATGACGACGACGCTTTGCCCGTCGTGCGGATACTTCACGACGAGCAACCGACCGGCGCGAACGACCGCAAACTCCTGATCGTCCAGGGAATCGAGGAGTTCCTGCGCGCCATGGGCAAGCATCTCCGCAACCTCGCTCGATGCCTCACCGGTCGCCAGACCCGGACCGACATCGAGCGGGAACCAGTCGGGACGAAGCCACGCCGCCAGGGACGATACAGCCGTCATCGGCGGAGGCGTGATCGACGGGACTCGACGCGACCGGTCACACCCATCACTTTACCCCTGCGGGCCGTTGCGGACGCGTGCTATGCCACCGGACCAAGACGCGATCATGTCGGCATGCAGCTGCCCGTCATGCCCCCCGTCAAGCCCATGCTGGCCAAGCTGGCCCGGGAGATGCCGGCGCCGGCAGGGATGCTCTACGAGCCGAAATGGGACGGGTTCCGCTGCATTGTCTTCCGCGACGGCGACGAGGTGGAGCTGGGCAGCCGCAACGAGAAGCCCCTCACCCGGTACTTCCCCGAGCTCCCGCCGGCGCTGCGGGCCAACGTGCCCGAGCGGTGCGTGCTTGACGGCGAGATCGTCATCGCCGGCGCGGAGGGTCTCGACTTCGAGGCACTGCTCCAGCGGATCCACCCCGCCGCGTCGCGCATCAAGATGCTGGCCGAGACCACGCCGGCCGCCTTCGTGGCCTTCGACATCCTGGCCCTGGGCGACGACGACCTGCGCCCGCGGCCCTTCGGCGAGCGGCGGGTCGCGCTAGAGGCGGCGCTGGCCGGCGCCCAGCCCCCCGTTCACCTCACGCCGGCCACCGGCGATCCGGTTGTCGCCACCGACTGGTTCAACCGGTTCGAGGGCGCCGGCCTGGATGGCGTGGTGGCCAAGCCCCTGTCCCTGCCCTACCGGGAGGACCAGCGGGTGATGTGGAAGGTGAAGCACGCCCGCACGGCCGACTGTGTGGTGGCCGGCTTTCGGGTCCACAAGGACGGCGCCGGCGTGGGGTCGCTGCTCCTCGGCCTGTACGACGACGAGGGCACGCTCCACCACGTCGGCGTGGCGTCGTCGTTCAGCGTCGCCCGCCGGCGGGAGTTGACGGGGGAACTGGAGCCCTACCGGGCCGGCGCCCTCGACGGCCACCCGTGGGCAGCGTGGGCCGAGGCGGAAGCCGAGGCTGCGGCGAAGGGCGGTCGGATGCCCGGCGGCCAGAGCCGCTGGAACGCCGGCCGCACCATGACGTGGGAGCCGCTCCGGCTGGGGCTGGTGGCCGAGGTGGCGTTCGATCACCTCCAGGGCGACCGGTTCCGCCACGCCACCTCGTTCGTGCGCTGGCGGCCTGAGCGCGACCCGGCCTCGTGCACCTACGGCCAACTCGACAGCGCCGTCCCCGAGGAGCTCGGCGCCGTCTTTGGAGCCTGAGACGTTGGCTCCGGCCGACTATTGGGCAAGAACATCACGCCATGATGGTTTCCGACCTCGCCCGCCCGGTCGAGCTGTCCCACCAGCCCGCCGTCGCCCGGCGTGAGCTGGCCGGCCTCCTCGCCCGTTCGCATTGGCACGGCGATGTCGACGCGGTCGTGCTGGCCACCCACGAGGCCATGGTGAACGCCAACCGGCACGGCGGTGGGGTGACCCGGGCCACCGCCTGCATGGACGACAACCAGGTCGTCGTCGAGGTGTCCGACCACGGTCGCAGCTTCGACTTCCCGAACGCGCTGGCGCTACCCGATGTCACCGCCGAGCGTGGCCGGGGCCTCTACCTGATCCGCCAGTTGGCTGCCGACGCGTTCGTGATACGGGCCGGCGCCGAGGTCCGGCTGGTCCTGAAGTTCGACGGGTAACCCGCCCGGACGACCGCCGGTGCCTCTGCTACCTTGACGATAAGTCCGGGAGGAGGCCGTTCTTGGCCAAGACGCGAGGGCAGGGCAGCGAGGAGGAAGACCTCCTCCAGCTCTACCTCAACGACATCGGGAAGTACCCCCTGCTGAGCCGGGACGATGAAGTGCGCCTCGGCACACTGACCCAGGCTGGCCTGGTGGCCGCGGCCACCCTGGCCCGGGGCGACGCCCTCACCGTCGCTCAGCAGGAAAACCTGGAGGCCGATGTCCTCGCTGGCGCCGACGCCCACCGCAAGTTCGTCCGCTCCAACCTGCGTCTGGTCGTCTCGATCGCCAAGAAGTACCAGGCCTCGGGCCTGCCGCTCCTGGACCTGATCCAGGAGGGCAACTTCGGCCTCATCCAGGCCGTCGACCGGTTTGACCCCCAACGGGGGTTCAAGTTCTCCACCTACGCCACGTGGTGGGTCCGCCAGACCATCTCCCGGGGCATCGCCAACACCAGCCGCAGCATCCGTCTGCCGGTCCACGCCGGCGACCAGCTGCTGGCCATCCGCATGGCCGCCTCCGCCCTTGAGGTGCGCCACGGCCGCCCGGCCAAGGCCGCCGAACTGGCCGCCGCCGTCAGCCTGCCGGCCAAGAAGGTGGAGGAGCTTCTCCCCTACCTGGGCGAGCCCCAGTCGCTGTCGGAGCACCTGATCGACGGCGAGACCGAGATGGGCGAGCTGGTGGAGGATGTCACCACCCCGGCGCCTGACCAGGCCGTCTTCGCGGCCATGCTGCCAACGCACGTGGCCCAGCTCCTCTCGGTGCTCGAGCCCCGCGAGCAAGAGGTTCTGTGCCTCCGCTACGGCCTCGACCGCGGCAGCCCCCGCACCCTCGAAGAGGTGGGAGAGCACTTCGGCCTCACCCGCGAGGGCGTCCGCCAGGTGGAGCTCAAGGCCATCTCCAAGCTTCGCCGCTCCGCCTCCGCCCGTTGCGCCCGCGACCTGCTGACCGCCTAATCCCGGGGCCAACCGCCTCCAACCGGGGTCACGTAGTGCGGTATGTGACACTGAGCATCACCGGTTCGGTGAGGCGCCCTGCGCCGGCCGGTAGCCTGGGGCCATGACGCGGTTCTCCGGGTGGATGGTCGCCCTCGTCGCCACCGCCACCCTGGCGGGAACCGGATGCTCCGGCGGCGGCGCGCGGGGATCGGGCTCGACAACCACCACCTCGACCACCACCACCTCGACCACCACCACCTCGACCACCTTCACGACACTCGACCCGACCACCACGCTGGCAACCTCCGGGTCGACGTCCACCCGACCGGTATCGGCGACGACGTTGCCCGCAGGGCCGACCACCTCGGAAGTGGCGACCACGCTGCCCGCCGGCGGCGGCCCGCTGGTGGCCACCGCCGCCGGCTGGCGGATGGTGATCACCCAGCCCGCCCCCGGGAGCACCATCGGGTCCGTGGCGGTGCTGTGCTACGAGGTGACCGGCTCGTCACGGGAGGCAGTCGTGGGCTTCGAGGTCACCTTTTTCCAGCCGGGTTCCACGACCAGCGCAGGCACGTTCCGGGCCGATGCGGCCGTCGGGCGGGGAACGGCCCGGGTGACTGTCACCGGGGTCCCCTCGGGCCGGTACGACGTACGCATCCAACTGGTCCTCAACGGCTCGCCCCTCGAAGGCGCCGCCGTCACCACCACCGTCAACGTGGTCGCCGGAGGCACCCAGATCGCCACCTGCTGAGCCGGCGGCGGACATCCGGCGTGATCGGCCACCAGAACCCCTACACTCGCCTGAGCATTCGGGGCAGGGAACGGAGGACGGGTCATGGGTAGTCGTCATCAGGGTCGCGTCAAGCAGCGGCTCGCAGGATTTCTGGCCCTCGGTGTGATGGGCGGGCTCCTGCCCCTACTCACCTCGACGCCGGCTGGCGCCGTCATCGTGGGGGCGCCGTCCAACGCCACCGCCAGAACCGCCAACGAGGACGAGTCGGCCATTGCCGTCAACCCCAACAACACCCAGCAGATCGCGGTGATGTCGAACGGCATCCCCGGCGATGGCGGCCTCCCGCTGTCCTTCTCCTCGAACGGCGGGCAGACGTGGACCCGAACCGTCTTCGCCACCGGCATTGGCGCCGGCGGCGACGGCCGGCCGGTGGCGTGCTGTGACCCGACACTGTCCTGGGACAACTTCGGCAACCTGTTCGTCGGCTACTTGCAGCGCACACCGCGCACGATCGAGCTGTACGTGACCAGCGACCTCGGCGCCAACTTCACCAACCTGGGTCCGGTTGACACCGGCGCGCCCGGGAGCCTGGACCAGCCGACCGTGGTCTCCGGCGCCGGCCAGGTGTGGGTCACCTGGCTGAATGACAGCGGCAGCATCGTCGCGCGCGGCCGCAGCGTAACCGGGGCCCTCACCTTCGGCGCCTGGGGCGCCGAACAGACGGCCGGCGTCGGCAACTTCGGCGACATCGCCATCAGCCCAACCGGCCAGGTGATGGTCACCTACGAGAACCCCTCCGGCGGCCAGGGGCCGGCGAACATCCTCGTGCAGACCGACGCCGACGGCCTCGGTATCAACGGCTTCGGTGCCGCGGTCACGGCCACCGCTACCAATGTCGGCGGGTTCGACTTCCTCCCGGCCCAGCAGTTGCGCTCCGTCGATGCCGAGGCCGGCCTGGCGTGGGACCGGACCGGTGGTGCCTTCAACAACCGCGTCTACCTCGTCTACACCGACGAGATCACCGACGAGAGCAACAACTTCGACATCTTCGTCCGATCGTCCACCGACAACGGCGCCACCTGGAGCGCCCGCAGCCGGGTCAACAACGACGCAGGCACGAACTCTCAGATGCTGCCCAAGATCGCCGTCGACCAGAGCGCCGGCACGGTCGGCGTGGTCTGGTACGACGCCAGGGCCGACACCGGCGGCGGCCCCAACGCCACCGACCTCGACGGCACGGCCAACAACGATGTTGTCCTCATGGCGTCGTGGAGCACCGACGGTGGCGCCACCTGGGCAGCCAACGTCGCCGTGGCCGACGCCCCGACCAACGGGTACGCCATGAACGGGGGCCAGCAGCTCGGCGACTACATCGGGCTCGCCTTCCACGGCGGGATCATGTACCCCTCCTGGGCCGACTCATCGAACAGCACGGGCGACAACCCGGCTGGAACCCGTGTGTCCCTTGATGTCTACACCGCCGCCATCCAGCCGCTGGTCACCCCGAGCGCCGATCTGGCCATCGCCAAGGCATGCCCCACCGCCGGCCCCGTCATACCCGGCACCACCGTGAACTGCACGCTCACCATCACCGGTAACGGGACCACCGACGCGCAGACCTTGGTCGTCACCGACACCCTGCCCGCCGGCCTCACCGTGGCCACCACGCCCGCGCCCGGCGGCGGCGGGTTCACGTGCACCATCCTCGGTGGCGGCAGCCAGCTCAGCTGCACCAAGCCCTCCCAGCCCAACGCCACGAGTTCGGTCATCACGTACGCGCTGGTGGTGGGTAATCAGGTGGGACCGGGCGTCACCCTCACGAACAACGCGTCGGTGAGCTCGGCCACGCCTGACCCCACGCCCGGAAACAACAGCAGCTCGGCGTCGATCATGACCATCGCCTGCACCATCTTCGCCACCGGGCCGAGGACGGTGGGCACCGCAGGCGATGACGTGATCTGCGGCACCGCCGGTGACGACGACATCGCCGGCTTGGGCGGGAATGACATCATCTTCGGGCTTGGCGGGAACGACCGCCTCGACGGGATGGACGGGAACGACATCCTCTTCGGGGGCCCAGGGAACGACCAGCTGGCCGGGGGCGCCGGGAACGACACCCTCATCGGTAACGCCGGCACCGACACCATCGCCGGCGGCGCCGGGGTCGACACCTGCGACGGCGAAGCCGAGGCCCAGTGCGAGGTCTAACGCCGCGCTAAACGCCGCGCCGAGGGACGGAGACCTACTTTCTTGAGGTAGGCCTCCGCCAGCCGGTCCGGCGCCATGGCCAGCCAGCCGTTCGCCCTCAACCTGGGTCCTTGCGCAGCGCCCTGGCACTGTGGAATGACCCAGGCTCCGAGGAGGTCAGGCCGCGGCGACCTCCTCGGCCGCGAGGAGGGCCAGAAGCCGCTGCTGCACCATCCGGAACGCGGGCTCGTCGATGACGCCGGCCCGGTCGCGAGGGCGGGGCAGGTCGACGGGGATGATGTCGATGATTGACGGGCCGGGTGCGTTGCCCATCACCACGATGCGATCGGCCAGCAGGATGGCCTCGTCGATGCCGTGGGTCACCATCAGCACCGTCTCGGTGGTCGACTCGTGCTGCCAGAGCTCGACGAGCTGCTGCTGGAGGCGGGCACGGGTGAGGGCGTCGAGGGCGCCGAACGGCTCGTCGAGGAGCAGGAGCCGGGGGCTGACGGCAAAGGCCCGGGCCACCGCAGCGCGCTGCTGCATGCCGCCCGACACCTGCGCCGGCCGCTTGTCCTTGTGCGCCCAGAGGCCGACGGCGGTGAGGTAGCGCTCCACCACCTCGTCGTTCTGGGCGGTGGTGCGGTCAGGGCGGGAAGCCCGCGCCGCCTCCCGCACGTTGGCCAGCAGGCTCATGCGGGGCAGCAGGGAGTAGTTCTGGAACACCATGGCCCGGTCGGGCCCCGGGGCGGTGATGGCCTTGCCGTCGAGGCTGACGTCGCCGCTGTCGACCGGGAGCAGGCCGCCGACAACGTTGATCAGCGTCGACTTCCCGCAGCCGGAGTGACCGATAAAGGACACGAACTCACCCTGGCCGACATTAAGATCGAGGCCCCGCAGCACGTCCTGGCCGTTGAAGGACTTCCACACGTTCTTCAGCTCCAGCATTACGCAGCCACCTTCTTTCCGAGGCGCATGAACGCCGTGTCGAGGACCACACCGACCAAGCCGATCGTGACGATGGCGGCGATGACGTTGGCCAGGCTCCCGCCGTTGTAGGAGTTCCACACGAAGTAGCCGATGCCGGTGTTGCCCGAGAGCATCTCGGCGGCGACGATGACCATCCACGCGATGCCCATCGACAGGCGCATGCCGGTGATGATCGACGGCAGGCTGTGGGGTATGACCACGTGGCGGACGTAGGCCAAGCGGCCGAACTGGAACACCCGGGCCACGTTGCGCTGGTCGACCGGCACCGTGGAGGCGCCGAAAGCGGTGTTGATAACCGTGGGCCACAGCGACGTGATGAAGATCACGAAGATGGCGGCGTGCCCGACGTCCTTGAGCACGACCAGGCCGATCGGGAACCAGGCCAAAGGCGACACCGGCCGGAGCACCTGGATCACCGGGTTCGCCGCCGCCCACGCCCGCTTGCTCCCGCCGATGAGGAACCCGAGCGGCACGCCGATCAGGCTGGCCATGGCGAAGCCGGCGAACACCTTGACCAACGACACGCCGAGCTGGATCCCGATCCCCTTGTCATTGGGCCCGAGGTCGTAGAACGGGTACCGGAGCAGCTTCCGCAGGGCGCTGAAGCCCTCGGCCGGCGTGGGCAGGTCGGGCGAGCTCAGGGCCACGACCCACCAGAGGGCGACGATGACGGCGATGCCGACGGCAGCCCAGCCGGCGCCGCTGACGGCGGCGGCCAGCCGACGAGGCGCAGGGGAGGTCTTGGGGGATGCAGGGGCGCCCGGACGGGCGACGGGATCCTCGGTCTCAGGGATCGGGTTCTGAACGAGAGTCATACGCGGTTGACCTCCTCAAGAGGCTTCTTTGGATCGAAGGTGGTGTTGTCGAGCTTGATAGTGAAAGGCGCCATGTCGTCGTCCGGCACGGCGATGCCCTCCTTGGCTGCGACCTTCTCGTACATGTCGCGAAGGAAGATCGCATCGGCGATCTCCTGGAACGGGGGGTCGGACTTCAGTAGGCCAAACCGGCGGTACTGGCTCATGAACCAGATGGCGTGGCCGCGGCGGGGCGGGTTGACCTGGCCGCCACGGAAGAACGTCATGTAGTCGTCGGTGTACGTCTTGGCGCCTAGGCCCTGGCCGAGGTCGTACTTGCCGAGCATGCGACCCTCGATCTCCGAGGCGGGGGCGTTCACGTACGAGGCGGCGCCGATGGTCTCCGCCGCCTTCTTCCGGTTGGCCAGGTCGTCGAGCCATTTGCTGGCCTTGAGGATGGCCCCCATGAGCTCCTGGACCACGTCGGGACGTTCACCGACGAGCTTCTCGGTCACCACCAGCGCCTTCTCCGGGTGGTGCTTCCAGATGTCCTGGGTGGTCAGGTGGGTGAAGCCAATGTTCTGGGCGACGGCCTGAGCGTTCCAGGGCTCGCCCACGCAGAACCCGTCCATGGCGTCGACCTTCATGTTGGCCACCATCTGAGGGGGCGGGATGGTGATGATCTTCAGCAGGTTGGCATCGACCTTGCACGCCTTCAGCCAGTAGCGGGTCCAGGTATCATGCGTGCCGCCGGGGAAGGTCATGGCGATGGTAGGGGTCTTGGCCAAGAGCGCCGCACGGGCCTTGTCCAGGTCCCCGTAACCCACCGACGCGTACTCCTTCGACAGCGTGATGGCCTGGCCGTTGTTATTGAGCATCATGGCGACCTTGAGGGCGCGAGACCCGGTGCCGCCGATGCCCGTAGCAACCGACAGAGGCAAGCTCGAAAGCACGTGGCCGCCGTCGATCTCGTTGTTCAACAGGTTGTCGCGGGTGGCGGCCCACGACGCCTGCTTCTCCAGGCTCACGTCGAGGTCACGCTCGGCGAAGTACCCGAGCTCCTTGGCCATCACGATCGACGCGCAGTCGGTCAGGGCGATGAAGCCGAGCTTGACCTTGCGGTTCGCGCTCTTGACCAGGGTCGTGCCCGGGGATGACACGGTGGTGGCGGTGGTCCCCTCAGTCTGGCTAGACGCGGCCGGCGTGTCGGTCGGGGGATTGCCACAAGCGCCCAGCAGCGCTCCGACAGGGGGAACGGCGGCAGCCATGCCGGCCATCTTGAGGAACGATCTTCGGTCCATGGGAGGCACGGTAGGAGAGCCCGGAGAAGGGGCAGTTTCCCCCCGGTGTCCGGCGGGTGACGTTCCGCACACTCCCCCCATGTCGGCTGAGAGCGGACTGTCACGCAGGCTTCACAAATCAACCACAGGGTCACGGCCGCGCAGACTTCGTTCACGAACGGTTCGTGCTGTTCCCTGCAACTCGAAACAGAGCCGACACACCGGGGCGCCATTGTTGATGAGGTGAGCAACGGCCCCCTCGACGGCTTCGTGGTCGGGGTCACGGCCGACCGCCGCGCCTCCGAGCAGGCCGAGCTGCTGCGCCGGCGGGGTGCCGATGTGCTGCTCGGCCCGACAATCGCCACTGCCTACCTGGCCTCCGACGATGTCCTGCGCGCCGCCACCCTCGCCCTCGTCGAGCGGCCGCCGGCCTACTTGGCGGCGACGACCGGCATCGGCATCCGGGCCTGGTTCGAGGCCGCCCAGGTCTGGGGGATGGGCGACGAACTACTCGACGCCCTCGCCGGAACGCGTATCGTCGCCCGCGGGCCGAAGGCGGCCGGGGCGGTCCAGGCCGCAGGCCTCGACGTGTGGCGCAGCGCAGGCAACGAACAGATGGACCAGCTCCTGGCCCACCTGCTGGCCGAGGATCTGCGTGGGGTCCGGGTCGCCGTCCAGCTCTACGGCATGCCGGCGCCGGACTTCGTCGAAGCCTTAGGCGCGGCCGGCGCCGAGGTCCTGGAGGTCCCCGTCTACCAATGGCGTTCGCCCGACGATCCCGGGCCGGCGCTGCGCCTGGCCCAGGCCGCGATCGACGGCCGCATCCACGCGGTCACCTTCACCGCCGCGCCGGCGATCACCAACCTGTTCGCTCTGGCCGCCGGCGCCGGACTCGATCAGCCGCTGCGCGACGCGTTCAACAAGACCGGCGTCGTCGCCGCCTGCGTCGGCCCGGTGTGTGCGCGGGGAGCGCTCGACGCCGGCATCGGGGCGCCGCTCGTCCCCGACATCGGCCGTCTCGGGCTGATGGTGCGGGCCCTGTCGGAACGCCTGGCCTGCGACCGGCGCACGGTGCCCATGGCCGGCGTCGATGTCGTACTGCAAGGCCTGCTGGCCATGGTCGGCGAGGAGCGGGTGCGGCTCAACTGCCGCGAGCGCGCCTTGCTCGACACCCTCGCCACCCGCCCCGGCACGGTGTTCTCCCGCCCGGTGCTGGTGCGCGAAGTGTGGCGCTCGACGGGCGCCGACCCCCACGCGGTCGAGGTGGCCATCGCCCGCCTGCGCCCCCGGCTGGGGCGGGCCGGCGCCGCCCTCGTCGCGGTGCCAGGCCGGGGCTACCGCCTCGAGCCCTGAACTTCGAGAACCGGCGCCCGACCTCCTCATCGGGCCGACCACCCCGATGATCACGACGCCGCCGAACAGCAGGGCGATGGCGGCGCCGAGCGCCATCCAGCCGGTGTTCGACGTGCCGCCGGCGTCGGGGGCTGCGTCGTCGGTGAAGCGGACCCGTGTGAAGTAGGCGTCCTCGGCCTCCAGGTCGGGCTTGCCCGGCGCGGGGGACGAGTCGGGCCAGACGATGTAGGCGGAAGGCTCAGTGGAGGCGATACCGATGGTCCCCCGCCGCCCGAGTTTCTGAACGTCACGACGATGGTCGTGTCGATGGTCGTGGCGATGGCCCGATCGGTCACCTTCACGTTCGGACCCTAACGACCGACCGCCGTCGTACGACGACACCATCATTGCCCCGTCCTGTCCTTGGTGCGATCATGCTCCTTGATCTCAGCGTGAGATCCCGTAGTCGCGGGGAAACGGGGCAGCGAAAATGATGGGTCGTCCGGGAATCATGCTTGTTGTCGGACACCGAGAATGAGCATGAAGGCGACACTCAACGTGAGCACGGTGGCTGACCAACGACCGAGCGACCGAAGGTCGTGGCGGT
>JANMRJ010001140.1:0-3212 GCA_031370985.1 Acidimicrobiales bacterium | reverse complement strand
CGCACCACCAGGCCCTGCTCCTCCAGGTTGTTGACGATCTTGGTGATCGACGGCGGGGCCACTCGCTCCCGCTCGGCCAGCGCCCCGAGGGTGAGAGGGCCGCGGTAGTGGACGACGGCGAGGGCCGAAAGCTGGCTCGGGGTGAGGCCGGCGTCGGCCTCCTGGCGCAGCCGGCGGGCCAGCCGGGTGGCGCTCAGCCGCAGCCTGGCCGCGGACTCCGTGGGTTGCACGAGAGTAGTTTACCAAGCTAATTAGCCTGGGTAAACGTCAGGCGAGGAGTGCAGCCGCCAGCGCTCGCAGGGCGCGGCCCCGATGGGAGACGGCGGCCTTCTCGGCCAGGCTCATCTCGGCGAAAGTCAGCCGCTCGCCGGCGGGCACGAACACCGAGTCGTAACCGAAGCCGCCGGCACCTCGGGGGGCCTCGATGATCGTCCCCTCCACCGACCCCTCCGCGGTGATCTGGCGCCCGTCGGGGAACAGGGCGACGGCCACCGTGCGGAACCGGGCGCCCCGCTCCGCTACGCCGGCCAGCTCGTCCAGGAGCTTGGCCACGTTGTCGGCGTAGGTGGCGCCGGGGCCGGCGTACCGGGCTGCGTAGACGCCGGGCCGGCCGTCCAGCGCGTCGACCTCCAGGCCGGTGTCGTCGGCCACCGCCAGCTCGCCGGTGGCGGCCATCACCGCCTCGGCCTTGAGCAGGGCGTTGCCTTCCAGCGTGTCGGCCGTCTCCTCGACATCCGCCAAGTCCGCCGGCCGGGGTGAGATGTCGAACCCGGCCAGCAGCGCGGCCAGCTCCCGGGCCTTGTCCGGGTTGGCCGTGGCCAGCGTTATCTTGCGTTCAGGCACGCAGCCTGGCTTTCACGTTCGAGGCGGAGGCGGGGTTAGGAACAGGTCGGCCTGGGCGTCGAGGATGGTGGCGATCCCGTGCTCGGCCAGCCCGAGCAGGTCGTCGAGCTCGGCCCGGGAGAACGGCAGGCCCTCGGCCGTGCCCTGCACCTCCACGAAGCGGCCGGTGCCGGTCATGACCACGTTCATGTCGACCTCGGCCCGCACGTCCTCGGAGTAGTCGAGGTCGAGGAGGGCCAGGGCGTCGACCATGCCGACCGAGACGGCGGCGCAGGCGGTGGTGAGGGGGTTCGCCGGCAGCTTGCCCGCGGCCACCAGCCGGGTGCAGGCGTCGTGCAGGGCGACATACGCGCCGCTGATCGACGCCGTGCGGGTGCCGCCATCGGCCTGCAGGACATCGCAGTCGACGAGAATCTGGCGCTCACCCATCAGCTTCATGTCGCAGACCGACCGCAGCGAGCGGCCAATGAGGCGCTGGATTTCCTGGGTCCGCCCCGACGGCTTGCCCTTGTTGACCTCCCGGTTGCTGCGCTCGGGCGTGGAGCCCGGCAGCATGGAGTACTCGGCGGTCACCCATCCGGAACCCTTGCCCCGCATCCACGGCGGTACCCGCTCGTCGACCGACGCGGTGCACAGCACCCGGGTCTTGCCCATCGACACCAGCACGGAGCCGGCAGCCATCTCGGTGTAGTCGCGATCGAAGGTGAGCGGGCGCAGATCGTCGGGCTGACGGCCGTCGCGCCTCATAGCGCGTACCGGGCGCCGACCGACGCCACCTCGACCGGGGCGCCGAACGCGTCCGAACCCTCCCGCCGGGACTGCTCTGGGTCGACTGACGACCACAGGTGGGTCAGGACCAGGCGGCCGGCGCCGGCGGCCCGCGCCGTCGAGCCGGCCTGTCGGGCGCTCAGATGATCCAACGTGTGCTCCTCCTCGATGGGCATGGTTGCTTCGCACAGGGCGAGGTCGAGGCCGGCGCCGAGCGCCTCCATCGACCAGCCCGGACCGGTGTCCGCCGAGTACCCCAACGACCGGCCGCCGGCGTCGACCCGCATGGCGAGGGTCTCGGGGCCGTGGTCGGTGCGGGAGAACGTGAATGCCATCGTGCCGACGCTCACCGTGTCGCCGCCGGCCACGTCGTGCCAGGTGAAGGCCGGCGTGTCGGGCTCGTAGGTGCGGGCGCGGAGGCCGGCGGGCGCGTAGACGGGGAAGCCCTTCCGCTTCAGCCGGTAGCGCCACACGATGTGCCAGCCCTCCAGGTCGCTCCAGTGGTCGGGGTGCTCGTGGCTCAGGACAACGGCGTCGAGGTCTTCGAAGCCGATGTGACGCTGGAGGTTGGCCAGGGTGCCGGAGCCGGCGTCGACCCAGACCCGGGTCGTGCCGTCGTCGAGCAGGTACCCGCTGCACGCCCCACCCGGGCCGGGGTACGACCCCGAGCAGCCCAGGACGGTCAGTTCGAGGCCCACTCCCACCCTTCCACGTCGTCCAGCTCCGGGCCGAGGAGACGGCTGCCGAGCGCCCGGAACCATGCCACGTCGCCCGAGGAGATGAAGCGATGGGCGCCCTTGGCCGCCGAGCGCCGGCCCAGCCCCGTGTCGGCCAGGATGGCGCGGACCTCGAATGCGGTCTCGTCTGCGGAGGAGACCAGGGTGACATCGCGGCCCATCACGTCGCCGATCGTGCGGGCCAGGAACGGGTAGTAGGTGCAGCCGAGCAGCAGGGCGTCGACCTTGGCGTCGACCAGCGGGGCCAGCAGACGCTCGGCCAGCACGTGCACCTGCTCGCTGTCGGTGTCGCCCCGCTCGACGAACTCCACGAAGCCCGGGCAGGCGGCGCAGCTCAGCTCGACCTCGGCGCGGGTGGCCCGCACCGCCCGCTGGTAGGCGCCGGAGCCGATGGTGCCCACCGTGCCGATGACGCCGACCTTTCCGCTGCGGGTGGCCCGCGCCAACGCTCGGGCGCCCGGCTCGACCACGCTGACCACCGGCACGTCGCAATCGAACCGCAGAAGCTCCAGGGCGGCGGCCGCCGCGGTGTTGCACGCCACCACCACCATCTTCACGTTGTGGCGCTCGACGAGCAGCTTGGTGACCTGCAACGCAAAGTCCCGCACCTCATCCAGCGGCCGGGGGCCGTAGGGGTAGCGCGCCGTGTCTCCGAAGTAGACGAGATCCTCGCCGGGCAGCAGGTCGATCATGGCCCGCGCCACGGTGAGCCCGCCGAACCCGCTGTCGAACATGCCGATCGGCCGGTCGTCCACGGCTAGAAATACACGATCTTCTTGGCCCGCTCGACGACCTCGACGATGTCGTCGGTCCAGGCGCCGGTGGAGAGATACTTCCACCCGCCGTCGGCCAGGACGGTGACGA
>JANMRJ010001134.1:0-1233 GCA_031370985.1 Acidimicrobiales bacterium | reverse complement strand
TCACGCCCTTGAGCGCGTCGGTGACGTTGTCGGCCACGGCCTCAGCCAGCACCCGCTTACCTTGGCGCTTGGTGTTGTCCTCCAGGACCCGCCCGTTGGCGTCGGTCACTTTCATGATCGGCGTGGCCGCGTACTGCAGGCCCCGGGCCGCGAACACGCTGTAGGCCGCGGCCATGTCGAGCGGCGACTCCTCGGCCGCACCGAGGGTGAGGCTGACGCCGTAGGCTTCGCCCTTGGTCTCGCCGAGGGGCTGGAGGCCGTCGGCGGGCACCATGGTGAGGCCGAGCCGATGGGCCATTTCGGCAGTGTCCTTGATCCCGACATCGAGGATGAGCTGGGCGTAGACGGTGTTGACCGAGAAGGCAGTGGCCTGCTTGAGCGAGATCGAGCCGTAGGAGCCGCTCTCGACGTTGCGGATAGTGCAGTCGGGGCTCCTGCAGTTGGGCACCGTATAGGAGCCGGGGCCGGAATAGACCCGCCCTGGGCCGATGCCCTCCTCGTAGGCCCGGGCCAGGGTGATGGGCTTCATCGACGATCCGGGCTGGCGGCCGGTGCCGCCCCCGCTCAGGCAGATCGGGCCCTCCTTGGGCGCCTCGTAGTTCTCCGGGCAGCTTCCAAGGGCCAGGTTGACCTGCGACTTGGAGAAGTCGCGCCCGCCCACCATGGCCCGCACGTAGCCGGTGTTGGGCTCCACGGTGACGAGGGCCATCTCCAGGGGGGCTGCCGTGCCGGACAGGGCCTTCTTCACCGAGTCCTCGGCGAGGGTCTGCAGCTTGGGGTCGAGCGCCGTCTCCACCCTCAGCCCGCCCCGGTAGACGATGTCGGCCCCGTACTTGGCCGAGAGGTACCGTCGCACGTAGTCGACGTAGTACGGCTGGGTGGCCGACTGCAGCTCGAGGGGGTGGACGATGGTGGCCGGGCCGTCGGGCTTTGGCTTCTCCGATGTCGGGAAGAAGAGGCGTTGGGCGACGGCCTGGTTGTGGGTGACCGGGTCGATCCGGTTCTGCCGCATCATCTCATCGAGCACGAAGACCCGGTTGATCTCGGCCTGTTTTGGGTTGCTGCGGGGTTCGAAGTCCGATGGCGCGGAGATCAGGCCGGCGATCATGGCCGCTTCCGACGCGTTGAGGTCCTTGACCGGCTTCTTGAAGTACGACTCCGTTGCCGCGCCGATCCCGTAGGCGCCGCCGCCCAGGTAGATGTCGGAGAGGTAGCGGTAGAGGATCTCGTCCT
>JANMRJ010000945.1:0-1947 GCA_031370985.1 Acidimicrobiales bacterium | reverse complement strand
GAGCCAGCGCAAGCTCCCAGGGGCGCGCCCGAACCGCCGGCCCCCCGCTGGCGCCCCGAGCTCGGGCACGAGCGCCGGCGCCCGGGGCGCCCTCCTGCTCGGTGTCGCCGTCATCCTGGGCATCGTCCTGCTCCAGAAGTTCGACACCGGCACCACCGTCGTCTCCGGGCCCAGCCCGGCGACGACTATCGCCAAGGGCGGCACCACCACCACCACCACCCGGCGGGTCGGCCTCACCACCGTCCCCGTGGTCACACCCACGACGGTGAAGGCCCGGGCACACGGCGATGTCAAGGTGGTCGTGGCCAACGGCTCCGGCGTCCGCGGCCTGGCCGCGGCGACCACCGACGCATTGAAGGCCCTCGGGTACGCCACCCTCACGCCGGCCGATGTCACGGGCGGCAACCTGGACAAGACCACTATCCAGTTCGTCGAGGGCTACGAGGCCGAAGCCCGCGAGATGGCGACTGCCCTCTCCCAGCCGCCGACCGTCGTCACCAAGCTGGCTTCACCGCCGGTGGCCGTGGCCGCCCTCGGCGATGCCCACGTCGTCGTCATCCTGGGTATCGACGTGTCGACGACCACGACATCGGTGGGCGGCGGGACGACTACCACCACCCGCCGGCTGGGGACCTAGGCTTTCTTGATCTCGTCGGGCAGCCGGCGGGTCTGGGAGCGGATCTCCACCGTCATGGTGCCCGTGAGCGGCAGCCCGGCGCCGGCCGATGGCGTTAGCACGAGCCGGTAGGTACCGCGGGTCACCGAGCTGGCGTCCTCGACCACGCCGTCGGCGAGGGCCCGGCTGGCGGTGCTCGCGGTCGTCTCCGTGCCCGAGATGGTGAGGGTGGAGTCGCCCACCCGGCTCGTGCTCGACAACGGCACCTGGGTCTGGGCTTTGATCGAGGCCACCTTGCGGCCCCCGGTGCTCGTGATCTTCACCAACCGGCCCGTGCCCTGGAGCCGGGCCGACGCCGCGCCGGCCAGCGTGGGCGTGGCGTCGATCTTCCACTTCTCGCCGGGGGACAGGGGCTTGTCGGGGGGTGCGGTGGCCGCCGCGGGCAGGAACTCGGGGAAGCCGACCGGTCCGAGCACCGCCGGGGGCAAGCCATCCACCGCGTCCACCCCTGCCAGCTGCGCCCCCCGGTCGAAGCGCACGCTGAATGTGCGGTCGGGCGACCCTGCCCGCCGCAGCTGCACCCGCACCCGCACCTCCTCGGGGGCGGCCGAGAGCACCGTATCGGTGGACTCCAGGGTGATGTCGTCGACCGCCCGCTCGGGGGCGTCGCTGCCCAGGACGGTCGTGGTTACCGACTGCACCTTGATCTCGTACCGGTAGGTGGCGCCGGCCTCGGGCCGGTAGCCGACATGGACGGAGGGGTCCTTGCTGCACCCAGTCAGGGCGCCGGCGGCCAGCGCGGGCACGAGCATCAGGACCAACGGGCGCACGTAGCGGAAGAGTACAGCGGCCCCTGGCGTGGCGATAGGGTTTCGCGCCGAGTTGGTCTCCCCACTGTCGGTCACCGAGCTGGTGGCGCCGTTCCGCGCCGATCCCGCGGGTTCGGCCGTGTTCTCGGACTTCGATGGCACGCTGGCGCCCATCGTCGACGACCCCGCGGCGGCGAGGGCGCTGCCGGGTGTGGTCGAGGTGCTGGGTGCCCTCGCCCGCCGTTACGGCATCGTCGGCGTGGTGTCCGGGCGGCCCGGCGCCTTTCTGCACGAGCAGCTGGGCGGCCACGGGCTGTTCCTCTCGGGCCTGTACGGCATGGAGATCGTGACGCCGGCCGGGGGGATCGAGGCGATGCCCGAGGCCGCCTCCTGGGTGGCTGTGGTCGAGGCGACAGCGGCCGCGGGCGACGTGAACCTGCCGGCCGGCGCCGGGGTGGAGCGCAAGGGCTTGACCGTGGTGGTCCACTTCCGGCGCGACCCCTCCCTGGCCGCGGCGGCGGC
>JANMRJ010000867.1:0-9664 GCA_031370985.1 Acidimicrobiales bacterium | reverse complement strand
CGGTCGCCAGATTGACGCTGGCTTCCTCGACGCCGTCGACCTTGCGAAGATAGCGCTCGATCCGATTGACGCTCGACGCGCAGGTCATGCCCTCGACCGGGAAACGGGCGCCGGCGATAGGCTCCGGCTGCCGGATGGCGGCGTCGGTCACCGGATCTTCACATCGAGGGAACGTACGAGGGGTCCAGGTAGCGCTCGGGGTCGTCGTCGAATTCGAGCTTGCAGCCCTTGCCGCAGAAGAAGTAGTCGCGATCCCCGAGGCGACTGTGGAGACCCTTGCCTCGGGCCACGTCCGGATCCACGCTCATGCCGCAGACGGGATCACGGGCCACCGTCTGATGGTGGGTGTCGCCTTCGTTCATGGCGTGGGGGTCGTGGTCCGGCGCTGGTCCATGGACACTGACCGGGGGTGGACGACAAGATCGAGCGACATCCGTCTCTCCTGCTGCTCTGTAGTTGACGTGCGAAATGATACTCCATGGGAGTATGCATGTCAGATCGGCCGAGAAGGGCAGGCCGGACCCGACGATCGCATGGCGTGAGCGACCGCCTAGAGGCCGATGTGGCACCCGACGGCGGTGACCGCGAACATCGCGACCGGGAGCCACTCATAGGGAAGCCGCCGGCTGCCCGCGGGCGCGTCGCCCTCGACGTGGTCGAGCAGCTGTTCGACCCGTCGGTCCGCGGCGTACGAGAAGGCGGCGGTGAACCCGATGGGCTCCCCACCCTTCAGGAGCGCCCGCGCGAGTGAGCCGGCGGTCGACCCTCGGCGAAGCGCCTCGGCATCCGCCATGGTCTCCAGATCGGCCAATCGATCGAGCAGCATCTCGCGGACGCTGCCGGCACGACCAAAGAGGCGCAGCCATGAGGTGATCGCCGCGGCCCGGAGAGGGGCCAGCGTCGCTCGATGATGCTCTTCGTGATAGAGCACGGCCTCGATCTCGTCGTCGGTCAGGCGGTCGACGAGATCGACGCCGACATAGATCCGGGGCCGGATGGCGCCGATCACCACGGCGTCCGCGCCGAGCGCGGGTGTCACTCGGCAAGCGACGCCGCCGATGACGACCGCGACCGCATCCGTGGCCAACGTGTCCTCCAGGCGCCACATGGGCAGGAGCTCACGGATGATCTGCAGCATCCACAACAGGATGACCGACCCGACGACAGCCTCGACGATGAGCATGGGGTCGCCGTCGGCGAAGCCCCCGACGAGAACGCACCATGCGATCGCTGCAAGAGCGGAGACGACGAGGGGACGGACGCCCGGGAGCGACCTCATCGCTTCGAGGCCAACCTGATCAGTCGACGCCGCAGCTCCGGGTCGAGGTCGGAAAGCTTCATCGCGAAATGTTGGAACGCCGCCGACCCGTATCGATCGATCACACGGTCGACAGCCTGTTGGCTCAACTGATCGATGAGGTCCGCTTCGGGGTTGGTCGACCGGTAGATGTACTGCCGGCCACGCTTCTCGCGAGCGAGCAGCCCGCGCTCGAACAGCCGACCCATGATGGTCATGACCGTCGTGTACGCGTGGCGACGATCTTCGCGCTTGTCCAGGTCCTCGACGATCTCGCCGACGGAAGCCTCGCCGCGAGCGGCGATCGCTTCGATGATGGGCGCGGCGAGTGGTCCCAGGACGTCCCGGAGTGTCGGCGCTCTTGAGCCGGGCGGCTGGATGGGCTCCATGACCCCGGGAGCGTAGCACGGAGTCGCGTCGGATCGGCGCCTATACTACGGGCCTGTCGTAACTCGGAGGCCTCCCGTTTCCTCGATGGTCCTGGACCCGCGCGCGTCGCCTCACGTCGCCTGTGACCGGGTGACCAAGCTCTTCGGCTCGACGGTCGCCTTGTGGCGCGTGGACCTCGAAGCCACAGCCGGCCAATTCGTCCTTGTGCACGGGCCGAACGGTTGCGGCAAGTCGACGTTGCTGCGCATCCTCGCCGGCCTTAGCCCGCCCACCGCGGGCCACGTCCGTTGGGACGGATCCGCAGCGACCAAGCCGAGGATCGTGCGCGTCGGCCATGGCTCGGGGTTGTACGACGCACTCACCCCATTGGAGCATTTCGACCTCTTCGCTCGATTGGGATGGACCGACTCCGATCGTGCACTCGAGATCTTCGCCGGTCTCGGTGCCGGCCACGTCCTGGGCCGGCCGTGCGGCGGTCTGTCGGCGGGAACGCGTCGGCGCGTAGCTCTGGCTCGGGCATTCGCGTCGCGCTCGGACGTCGTCCTGCTCGACGAACCACTCGCATCGCTCGACGAGCGAGCCGCGACCGGCGTGGTCAGCCTGATCGAGGAATCGGCCGACCGCGGCAGGCTGGTCATCGCCGCTGCTCCGTCCGATCCGCGGCTCCGGGCGATCGCGCACCACACCGTCGCGCTCAATGACGGTCGCGCGCTCCGACCACTTCCGGTCCCTGAACCTGGATCCGTTGCCGATGCTATCTGACGCCGTCGCACTGGCCGCGAAAGATCTTCGGATCGAACTGCGATCTCCGTCCTCGGCCGTCGGCGCCATCACGCTCGGGCTCATCGGCCTTGTCGTGACAGGTCTTGCCACCGGGCCGGATCCGGCACGACTCCGGACGATCGCCCCGGGGCTGGCCTGGCTTGCCGTGGTCTATGCAGCGATCGCGGTCAGCGAACGTCTGGACCGCGTCGATCGGGACGATGACGCGTTCTCCGACCTTTGGCTGTCGGTGGCTGACCGCCGCGCGATCTTTGTCGGCAAGGTCTTCGCGCTCACCTTGATCCTGTGGACGATCACCCTCGCATTGCTCGTCGCCGCGGTGATCCTCCTCAACGTCGAGCCTTCAGCGGTTGCGGTCGCCATGATCCCGGTCGCCGGGCTTGCCTGCGTCGCGCTCGCCGGTGGCGCCGCGCTCGCGACGGCCGCCGTGGGGTCGAGCTCCAGGCGGATCCTCCTCCTGCCGGTCGTGCTCCTCCCGCTCCTCGCCCCGACCCTGCTTGCCGCGTCCCAGGCCACAGCCGCGCTCCTCGACGGGCGCCTGGACGCCGCGCTCCCGTGGGCCGGCCTGCTGGTGACGCAGTCGGCGCTCTTCGCGGGGGTCGGGCTCCTCGTCTACGACGCTGGAGCCGCTCTCGAATGACGCCGCTACGACGGCTCCTGGCTCCGTCCGCTGTCGTTGCCTTCGCGGGGGTGGCAGTGGTGGTCGGCGTGGGCCTCTTCGTCGTCCCGCCGGATCGTCTCCAGGGGCAAGTCCAGCGGATCATGTACGTCCACGTCCCGTCGGCGTGGATCGCGTATCTGGCCTTTTTCGTCACGTTCGTCGCGAGCGTCCGATATCTCTGGCGCAAGGACCTCGGCGCCGACCGGCTCGCCGCATCGAGCGCCGAGATCGGACTCGTGTTCACCGGTGTAGCCATCGTCACCGGGGCCATCTGGGGCAAGGCGACCTGGGGAGTCTGGTGGGATTGGGACCCTCGCCTCACGACGACGGCCCTGCTGTTCCTGACCTTTGCCGGCTACGTCCTCATCCGCGCCTCGCTGGCGGATCGAGTCGCACGTGCGCGGGCGTGCGCGCTCATCGGGATCGTCGGCTTCGCCAATGTGCCGATCGTCCATTTCTCCGTGTTGTGGTGGCGGAGCCTGCATCAGCCACCGACCGTCCTCCGACCCGGTGACCCGTCGATCGACCATCTCCTGCTCGCGGAGTTGCTGGCGAGCGTGCTGGCCTTCACGGTGCTCTACCTCTACCTGCTGGATCGGCGCCTCGCCCTCGAACGGACGCGCGACGAGGCCGACCAGGCGTTGCTGGTGTCGTCATGATCGACGTCGCCTTTGTCGCCGGCGCCTACCTCGTGGCGTTGGGCGCGCTCGCCGCGTATGCGGCCGCACTCGTCCGCCGGTTGCGCGCCGCCCGTTCGGCCCGTGCGGCGATCGACGACGGCACGACCGGGACCATCGAGGCGGCGACTCAGCCACAGGCGCGCTGATGCGCGCCCGGCCGGCGACCCTGCTTGGGTTGGGGCTCGTCGTCGCGGCGCTCGTCGCACTTGGCGGCCTCGCGGTGACGAATGCCGTCGTGTACTACGTGACGCCGACCGAACTGGCGGCACGCCCGGTCGACGGTCCGGTCCGGTTGTACGGGATCGTCGTCCCGGGCACGGTGGGCTTTGACCGAGCGAAGAGCGTCCTGTCCTTCCGGATCTCGGATGGCCGAACGAGCGTCGGCGTGACCAGCGGGTCCCTGCCGACGGCGCTCTTCCGCGACGGGATCGGGGTGGTTCTCGTCGGGCGATCGAGCGGGCCCGGGACCTTCTCCGCCGAGGAGATCCTCATCAAGCACTCCGAGGTCTACCAGCCCCTCAAACCCGGCGAGACGATCCCGCCCGGCATCCTCGAGCAGATCCAGGGTGGCGGATGATCGGGGTCGCCGGGTTGACCGCGAGCCTCACGGCCTTCGGATTGGCCGTCGTCGGGCTGTTCGTCGCCGCCCGGTCGATCCGATCGGGCCGTTTCGACCCGACCCTCCGATGGTTCGCTCTCGCGATCGGCGTCCTGGCGGTCGGGGCCGACATGACCATGGTCGTCGGCCTCGTGGCCCGAGACTTCTCGATCGCCTACGTGGCCCAGGTCGGCAGTCGCGCGACGCCGATGCTCTACACGGTCGCGTCGCTGTGGGGCGCGCTCGAGGGCTCGATCCTGTTCTGGGCCGGGATCCTGGCCGTCCTGACGGCCCTCCTCGCGGTACGAACTCCGGGCCGTCACGAACAACGGCTCCCGCCCGCCCTCGCGGTCCTGTTCGGCCTGCTCGCCTTTTTCCTCGGGATCGTGGTCGGACCCGGCAACCCGTGGGGTCGTGTCTCGCCCGTACCGGCCGACGGCCCGGGCCCCAATCCTCTTCTCCAGAACCACCCCCTCATGGCCATCCACCCGCCGCTCCTGTATCTCGGGCTGGTCGGGCTGGCGATCCCGTTCGCGCTGACGGTCTCGGCACTGTTCCGCGGAGAACTCGACCGGGTCTGGCTGGCGGCCGCTCGCCGGTGGACGCTGGGTGCATGGGTCACACTGGGCGCCGGACTGGTGCTCGGGGCCTGGTGGTCCTATGCGGTGCTCGGCTGGGGTGGCTACTGGGCCTGGGACCCGGTCGAGAATGTCGCCCTCCTGCCGTGGTTGACCGCGACGGCGTTCCTCCACTCCGCGATGGTCCAGGCACGGCGCGGCTCGCTCGTGGCATGGAACGTGGCGCTCGTCGTCGCTTCGTTCTCGCTCACGCTCATGGCGACCCTGATCACCCGGAGCGGGATCCTGTCATCCGTTCACGCGTTCACGAACACGCCCGTCGGACCCCTCTTTCTTGCGCTCGTCACCGGGGTCGTGATGTCGTCCGTCCTGCTCGCGATCTGGCGGCTTCCCGCGGGAGCTCCAGGAGCACCACTCGGGGCGCGCGGCGTCGCGTTCCTGGTGAACAATCTCCTGCTCGTCGCGGTCGCGACGACCGTGCTCGTGGGCACCTTGTTCCCGCTTTTCGTCGAGGCGGCGACGGGTCAACAAGTCAGCGTCGGAGCGCCGTACTTCGAGCGGGTGATCGGACCGATCGCCCTCGGGTTGCTCGTGCTCGTCGGCGTGGGACCGTCGCTGCCGTGGGGCGCGTGGACGCGTGAGTCCCGCCGCCGCCTTCTCCCGGGCGCCGTCGCCGCGGCCGTGCTCGCGATCGGCGATCTTCTGGTCGGAGCCCCGCCTGAGCTCATCCTGGGTGTCGCGGTCGGCGGCTTCGCCCTCGTCCAATCGGCGACGTACCTCATCGCTCTTGCACGTGGCGGCCTTCGCTCGCGTGGCGACCGGCGCGATGCCGTACGAAGATTCGGCTTGCCGACCCGACGGGCCGGCGCGTTCGTGAGCCACGCGGGCATCGCGATCGTCGCGCTCGTCATCGTCGCCGCGGCCAGCGGGCGGCAGGAGGCTTCGGCAACGCTGACTGATGGCCAGGCGCTCGAGCTGGGCGCCTACCGCGTCCAACTCGTGGGCATCTCGCGTGAGGCCCGCGCGGACCGCTCGATCGTCCTGGCGAACGTGCGGATCGAGGGTCCCGGCCTCGATCAGTCGGCCTCGCCCGCGCTCAGCCTGTTGGGGTCATCGACGCAGGCGCTCGCGACGCCCGCGATCGTCTCCGGCCCGACGACCGACGTCTATCTCGTCCTGCTGAATATCGATCCGGTGGCGAGGACGGCCTCGCTCCGTCTGACGATCCAGCCATTCATGAGCTGGCTGTGGGCCGGCGGACTGCTCGTGGCGGTCGGTGGCCTGGCGGCCCTCGGGCCCCGCCTGACCCGACGCTCTGCGCCGGCCACGAGCCGCGAGTCGGACGGCTTGCCGGCCGAGGCGACATGAGCGCAGCAACCGTCCAGGCTTCCATCGCCCGGCTTGTCGGATCGGTGGTTGCCGGCATCCTGCTGATCGGCGTCATGGCGGTCGTCGCGGTCGGGTTCAGCCGGGACCCGAGCCGAATCGAGTCGCCGCTCGTCGGTCGGTCCGCCCCGGAGTTCCGCCTGGTCTCGCTCGACGGCGCGACGATCGACCTCGCGGGCCTTCGCGGGCATCCCGTTGTCCTCAACTTCTGGGCGTCGTGGTGTATCCCATGCCGCGACGAGGCGCCCCTCCTGCGGGCGGCACAGCGACGCTACGCGCCACAGAACGTGACGTTCATCGGCGTCGTCTATCAGGACGGCGCCGCGAGCGCACAGACCTTCGTCGATCGCTACGGCATCGCGTACCCGTCGCTGCTCGATCCCGACGGCCGGACGGCGCTCGACTACGGGGTGTACGGGATTCCCGAGACGTACTTCATCGCCGCCGACGGGACGATCCGGGCCAAGCAGATCGGGCCGCTCGACGCCGCGTCCCTCGAACGCCAGATCGGCGAGATGCTCCGGTGACGGCGCAGGCGCGGACCGCCATCCGCAGATCCACCGACGCGCTGCTGGTCGCTGCCATCCTGATCGTGCTCGGTGCGACCCTTCTGGCGGCCTTTGGCCTGCGTCCGCCGACCCTTGCAGAGCGAACGCGACGGCTCGAGTCTGAATTGCGATGTCCCGTCTGCCAGGGATTGTCGATCGCCGACTCGCCCGCCGAACTCGCCGTCGAGATGCGGAGCGTGGTGGCCGAGCGGCTCGCGACAGGGGCCCACGACGCAGACGTGCGTGCCTACTTCGTCGAGCGATATGGGCGCTGGATCCTGCTCGCACCCGATCCCACGGGTCCGAACCTGCTGCTGTGGGCGGTTCCGGGCCTGATGCTGGTCGGCGGCGCGGCAGCCGTGGTCGCACGATCGCGTCGAGGTCAGCGTCGCGTGGCCATCGGGTCGACCGACGGCACGGCCGCAGCGAGGCCGCACCCCCTCGCGATCGGTCTGGCGGTCGGGATCGTCATCGCGGCCGTGGCGATCCCGATGGCCGTGGCAGTCATGCCGCGGTCTTCCGGGCAGGAGATCACCGGCCGACCCGCGACCCAGGCGGCTCCCTCGATCGAGGATCTGCAGGCCCGCGTCGCCGCCGATCCGACCGATACCGGCGCCCTGCTGGCGCTCGCGGACGCCTATGCCGACACCGGCCGGTCCGCAGACGCCGCCGATGCCTATGGTCGCGCGCTGAAAGCGTCACCGGATGACGTCGGTGCGCTCGTCGGCCTGGGCGTCCTCCTCCTTGGCACGGGCCGGCCTGACGGCGCGCTGCCGCTGGTCGATCGAGCCGCGACGCTCGCGCCTGCGCTCCCGGATGCTCACCTCTACCGGGCGATCGCTCGCTATCAACTGACCGGTTGGCTTACCGCTGACGCCCGTGCGGACGTCCTGCGATTCCTTGAGCTCGCCCCGAACGACCCGCGACGGACCCTGGCAGAGCAACTGCTCGCGGCCCCTGCTCCGAGCGCCGCGCCGTGACTCTGGCCGTCGCGTTCCTCGCCGGTCTCGTGTCCTGCATCTCGCCATGTGTCCTGCCGGTCATGCCCGTCTTCGCCGGTTACATCGTCAGCGGCAGCGGCGAGGCCAGACTCGCGTCCGCACCGATCGGTCGCGCGATCGGATTCCTCGTTGGCTTTCTGGGCGTCTTCGGTCTGTTGTGGGCCTCTCTCGGCCTCGTCGGGTTCGCCCTCCTGCAGACCGTTCCGTTCGCTCGGGCGGTGGCGGGCGCCCTGATCGTCGTCCTTGGGGTCGCGATGATCGCCGGCTTCCACCCGATGATCGGCCTGCCCGTCGGCGACCGGCTTTCGGGCGGCGCGCCCGTGCTGCTCGGCGCAGGCGTGGCGGTCGGCTGGACGCCCTGCATCGGGCCAACGCTCGGCGCCATCCTCACGCTGGCGGCCTCGGCCCCGACGGTGGGGCAAGGGACGCTTCTCCTCCTTGTCTACGCGCTCGGACTTGCCGTGCCGTTCCTGCTCGTCCTCATCGCGTACACGCGGTTCCGCCGCCTTTCCAGGTGGTTCGCCACGCATCACCGAGGCGTTGAGGTCATGTCAGGGATCCTCGTCGCCGGCGTGGGCGTCCTCGTCTTCACCGGGCAGTTCGCCCGGCTGGCCGGCCTGTTCACCTTCGGCGTCGTGTAGTGCGCCGCGTCGTCATCGTCTCGCTCGCCGCCGTCGGTGCCTGGCGCCTCCGACCGAAGATCAGTCGCGTCCTGCGGACGATCGATCGTCGAAGTGGCCTGTTCGCGCCGCACGGTGCAGCCCTGTATGCCCGAGTCGCACCGCGGATCCTTCGGCCGCTCTACCGTCGGATCGCAGCGGACGTGGCGGGGCTCGCCAACGGCCATCCGGTTCGCGTCCTGGATGTCGGTTCCGGTCCGGGTGACCTGGCGCTCGAAATCGCCGCACAGATATCAGGCGCAAGCGTCGTCGGCGTCGACCTGGCCCCGGCCATGGTCAGCCTTGCCCAGGGGAGCGCGGTCGCCGCAGGGCTCGGAACCCGGATCCGCTTCGAACTCGCCGATGGCGCTCGGCTGCCCCTCGACGATGCATCGGTCGATCTCGTCGTCTCGTCGCTCAGTCTGCATCACTGGGACCGGCCGCCGGACGTCTTCGCCGAGCTTCATCGTGTCCTCCGTCCCGGCGGGTCGGCCCTCGTCTACGACCTCGCCGCGATCATCTATTCGACGACCGAGCTCGCAGCGATCCTCGGCGACGCCGGCTGGGCGCCGGTCCGATCCGAGCCGGTCAGGTTCGGCCGCACGCCACTGACGCTCGTCCGGCGGATCCGGCTCGACCGGCCGGCCTGACGAAGGTGGCGCGCGCCGACGCACTGCTGGGCGCGCCGCTGACCCAGTTCGAACGGCTGGTCGACCATCTGCGAGCGAATGCCCTGCCAGGTCCGGCCGAACGTTTCGCATCAAGGAGGTACCCATGACCGACATCCGGATCGGGCCGTTCGGGCCGCTCGCCTGGGTCGATGTCGTCCTGCTCGTCTGGTTCACGCTGACCGCGGTGTCGGTCGCCTACGTGGCCTGGGACGCCTGGAGGAACAACCCGGAGCTGACGGTGATGAAGTGGGGCTGGATCCTCGTCACCGCATACACGGGGCCCGTCGGGCTCTACCTGTACGTTCTCTCGTGCAAGGAACCGTCCGCAGGAGGGCACGAAACGTTCGTCACGCCTCTCTGGAAGCAGGGCCTCGGCTCAACCATCCACTGCCTGGCCGGTGACGCAACGGGG
>JANMRJ010000928.1:0-2038 GCA_031370985.1 Acidimicrobiales bacterium | reverse complement strand
GCCACGTACCAGTCGACGGCTTCGGGGACGTTGCCGGCCCGGAGGTGGGCCAGGGCCTCGCGCTCCCCCACGTCTCGCTGGCGCACGTTCTCGCCCAGCACATGGACGGCGTCGGGATGGCGCTCGAGCACCGCGCCCATGGCCCCACCGGCGCCGATGGAGGGAAGCTGGCGGTCGTCGCCGACGATGACCACCTTGGCCTTGGCCCGCTCGGCCGCGGTGAGCAGGCGCAGGGTGGTGATGTCGTCGGCCATGCCCGCCTCGTCGAGGACCAGGACGCTGCGGTTGGTTAGCTGCAGCTGGTCGTGGTCGAGGCGCCACAGGATGGATGCTGCGGTGCGGCTGGGGTCGATGCCGGCTTCTGATCCCAGGGTCCGCGCCGCCTGGCCCGACACCGCGGTGCCGATGAGCTCATAGGGGGGCTGGGGGCGGGGCGGGGTGGCCCGGCGCAGGGCGGCGAGCACGCCCACGGGGAGGACGGGCTGCCCCGGCACCGGAATGGCGAGGTCGGGCGGGGGGAAGGCACTGGCGAAGGCGTCTCGGACCGCGGCCAGGGCGGTGGTCTTGCCCGAGCCGGCCACCCCCACCACGATGTCGATCCCCCGCCCCGATGTGGTGATGGCCTGAATGGCCGCGTCCTGGCCGGGGGTCAGTGCGTGACCGCCCAGGAGGTCTTCTCTCCGGGCGATGGCTTCCAGTGTCTGGGTCACGGTGACGGCGGCCGCATCGTTGCGCTGCGCCATGCGCTCAACGACTTCGGCGATGGCCTGCTCGGTGGCGATGCCCCTCGCCGTGGCGTAGGCCTGCTCCCGCTTCTCGGCCACCCCCAGAAGAGGAACGGCCTCGGGATCACCCAGGACCCGGTCGACGACTTTTCCCAGTACTGCGGGATCACAGCCGAACAGTTGCGGGGCCACGGCGACGACGACGTCACGGCGGTTGAACACCTTGCGCCGGGCCAGGTCGGACTCCGGCCTGAGGGTCTCCTCGACCAGCTCCCGTAGCTCGGCCCGACTGGGGGCGTCGGCGCGGACGGTACGGGTGCGGGAGGCCTCCTGCACCGAGGCCAGCAGCTCGGGCACGGGGTGACCGATCTCAGCGAGCTCTTGGCGCCAGCGCACCATCAGGTTCTCGACCGGTTCATGGCGCTTGTGGTCGCGGGTGTCGCGGGCCGCGATGCCCCGGGAGCGGTAGGTGTCGACACCGCGTTCGATCATCACCTCGGTGATCTCCGCCGCCCGCTTGGAGTGGACCTCCATGGCCTCCCTGGGGATGCCGGCGATGGCCCAGTGGCCCAACCGCCCACTCGGGCCGTGGTCGGGAACGATGTCGTAGCCCAGCTCGATTGCTTTGTGGGCTGAGGCCATGCGGCCGATGGCGGTGGCGGCGTGGAGGTGTTCGCGCCACAGGGCGGTGTCGGCGCCTTTCGTCCCGCCGGCGACGTCGTTCATGCGCACGACGTTGGCCAGCAGCACGTGGTCGTGGGGGCTGGGGTCGCCGGCTCGTGATGTGGCGTGGCGGGTGACGGCGTAGGTCAGGCCGTCGGTGGCGGTGGGGGTGGCGCCGCGTCCCCGACGGCCGCCCATGCGCACGGTGATGTCGTCGAGGTAGGCCAGAGTCGCGTCGCGCTCGGCGTCCATGATCTTGTGCATGTCCTCGGCCCGGCCGATGACGCCCAGCTCTGCCACTGATTTGTGGGCGCCGATGACCAGTTCCATGCCGGGGCGGCGGGAGTTCACCAGGCGCTCGCCGGTGCTGGGGTCACGGGCGCCGTCGGGGCCGAAGATGGCTTCGTAGGTCTCGGGGCTGACGACGCCGGCGCCGTCGGGGTCGGCGCGGCCCACGCTGTCGGTGGCGCTGAAGCCGGTGAGATCGCCGGCCGCGGTCAGGCCCAGGGCGGCCGCTCCCCTGCCGCCCCACTGCAACGGTGTCTCGCCCCGGGTTGCGTAGTAGTCCAGGGCCTGGCAGGGATGGTCGTCGGAGCGTTCCAGCACCGTGGAGCGGTGGTAGTCGACGGAGTCGAGGCCCATCATCCGCA
>JANMRJ010000915.1:0-10931 GCA_031370985.1 Acidimicrobiales bacterium | reverse complement strand
GCCGATGTACTTCATGATCGGCGTATGGGGCGGGCCCAACCGTCAGTACGCGGCGATCAAGTTCTTCCTCTACACACTGTTCGGCTCGGCGCTGATGATCCTGAGCTTCCTCGCCCTCTACTTCAAGGGCGGCCAGACGTTCGACATCCCGCTGCTGATCGAGCAGGGCGGCGCCATCGCCCACGGCACCCAGCTGCTGATCTTCGGCGGCCTGTTCATGGGCTTCGCCATCAAGGTGCCGATGTTCCCGTTCCACACCTGGCTACCCGACGCCCACACCGAGGCGCCCACGGTGGGTTCGGTGATCCTGGCCGCCGTCCTCCTGAAGCTCGGCACCTACGGGTTCATCAGCATCGCCATCCCGATCCTGCCCGAGGCGGCCACGTCCTGGGCGCCCTGGATCGGGCTGCTGGCGGTCATCGGCATCATTTACGGCGCGCTCGGCTGCCTGGCCCAGCGCGACATGAAGCGCCTCATCGCCTTCTCCTCCGTCGCCCACATGGGTTTCGTGATGCTCGGCATCGCCACGCTGACGAGCTTCGGGATCAACGCCGCGGTGTTCGGCATGGTCGCCCACGGCCTCATCACCGGCATGCTCTTTTTCATCGCCGGCTCCATCCAGGAGCGCTTCGGCACCCGTGAGCTGGCCCGCCTGGGCGGCCTGCTGATCCAAGCGCCCAAGATGGGCTGGATCCTCGGCTTCTGCGTCTTCGCATCACTCGGCCTTCCCGGTCTGGCTGGGTTCTGGGGCGAGTTCCCCGCCATCCTGTCCGCCTACCAGCCGGCTGAGGGCCTGAGCGAGGCCACCTTCCGGGTCTACATGGCCGTCGCCGCCATCGGCACCGTGTTCGCCGCCGGCTACCTGCTGTGGATGCTCCAGCGGGTGGCGTTCGGGACGGTGAAGCCCGAGTTCGAGAAGGCCCACATCCACGACCTGCACATCCCCGAGTACATCGCCTGGGTCCCGCTGCTGGTCGGCATCCTCGTGTTCGGCATCTTCCCGCACCTGCTGTTCAACATGACCGACGCTGCGGTGAGCGTGGTCACCTCGGGTGTCGATGCCCTCGGCACCGTGGCTGCCGGCGCCGGCAAGCACTAGTCCGACGATGCCGTTCACCCCGCCCAGCCTCGACTACCACGCCCTCGCGCCGGAGATCATCCTCACCGCGGTACTGGCGGTCGTCCTGCTGGCCGACCTGTTCCTCGACCAGTCCCGCAAGTGGCTCCTGTCGAACATCGCCGCCTTCGGGCTCATCCTGGCCATGGTCCCGATCCTGTCGCTGGCCCTCTCCGAGACCGACGTGCGGTCGATGGTCGGCGGTGCCTACGTGGTCGACAACTTTGCTCTCGTCCTCCAAGCCCTGTTCCTCGGGATCGGCTTCGTGGTGCTCCTCATGTCGACCAACTACATCGAGGACGGCGACTACTACGAAGGGGAGTTCTACTTCCTGCTCCTCTCGTCGCTGCTCGGCATGGTGGTCATGTCGTCGTCGCGCGACCTGATCACGATCTTCGTGGCCTTGGAGACGCTGTCGATCCCGGCCTACATGCTCGCCGGCTGGCGCAAACGAGACCTGAAGAGCAACGAGGCGTCGCTCAAGTACTACCTGCTGGGCGTGCTGGCGTCGGCGATCATGCTCTACGGCATGTCGCTGATCTACGGCTTCACGGGCACCACCGTGCTGGTCGACATCGGCAAGCAGATGGCCGGCAACGCCGCCAGCCAGCCGTTGGTGACGCTGGCGATCGTCTTCATCCTCGCCGGCTTCGCCTTCAAGGTGTCCGCCGTGCCGTTCCACTCGTGGGCGCCCGACACCTACGCGGGTGCGCCCACGCCGGTGACCGCGTTCCTGTCGGTGGCGTCCAAGACCGGTGGTTTCGTCGCCCTGCTTCAGCTGATCTTCGTCGGCTTCTTCGGCCGGAGCGACATCTGGGGCCCGATGTTCGGCATCCTCGCCGCGCTGACCATGACGGTCGGGAACCTGATCGCGTTGCGCCAGACGAACATCGTGCGCATGCTGGCGTACTCGTCGATCGCCCAGGCCGGTTACGTCCTGGTGCCGTTTGCCATCGCCGGCTCCAACCACGGTGCCGCCGCCCAGAGCGCGTTCACCGCCACCGTGGTCTATCTGCTGGTGTACGCGGCCATGAACCTCGGCGCCTTCGCCATCATCATCGCCGTGGCCCGCAAGACCCGGTCGGGGGAGATCTCGTCCTACGGCGGGCTCTATGAGTACGCGCCGGGGCTGGCGGTACTGATGACGATCTTCCTGTTCTCCCTCGCCGGCATCCCGCCGCTGGCCGGCGCGTGGGCCAAGCTTTTCATCTTCCGGGCCGTGCTCGACGCCGGCACGCCGTGGGCCGTGCTCCTCGGAGTGGTGGCTGCAGTGAACTCGGTGATAGCGCTCTTCTATTACGCCTCCATCGCCCGGGAGATGTGGATGAGTCCGGTGCCCGACGGGGACCGCACGCCGATCCGGGTGCCGACGCCGCTCATCACCGCCCTGGGCATCACCGCCGCCATCGTCATCGTGGTCGGCGTGTACCCGCAGACGTTCGCCAACTTCGGGGACCTGGCGTCGCTGGTTCCCTAAGGGAGCTGATCGCCGAGGAAGCCCGCCTGTTCGGGCCGCTGGGCTTCGACCGGGTCGTGGAGCTGGCCCTCTACCACCCCGAGCACGGGTTCTACGAGACGGGCGGCAGCGCCGGCCGCACCGGCGACTTCCTGACCAGCCCCGAGGTCGGCCCCCTCTTCGGTGCCGTGCTCGCCCGGGCCATCGACGCCTGGTGGCGCGAGATGGGCGCGCCGCCGGCGTTCACCGTGGTCGAGGCCGGCGCCGGCCGGGGGGCGCTGGCCAAGGCGGTGCTGGCCGCGGCGCCGGCGTGCCGGCCGGCGCTGCGATACGTGGCCGTCGAGCGCTCGTCGGCGCTGCGAGCGCAGCACCCGGCCGGCGTGGAGTCGGCGGCCACGCTGCCGGCCGAGCCGTTTGCCGGCGTGGTGCTGGCCAACGAGCTGCTCGACAACCTCCCATTCGGCCTGCTCGAGCACCGGCCCGAGGGGTGGGCCGAGGTGCGGGTGACGGCCGACCTGACCGAGACCCTGGTGCCGGTCGACGACCCAGGTCCGGTGCCGGACGCACCGGTGGGCGCCCGCATCCCGGTCCAGCAGGCGGCCCGGGCCTGGGTCGATGAAGCTCGCCGACTTGTCGGGCCTGACGGACGGGTCATGGTCATCGACTACGCCGACACCACGCCGGCGATGGCGATCCGGCCGTGGACCGACTGGGTCCGCACCTACCGAGGGCATGGCCGGGGCCGCCCGCCGTTGGCCGACCTCGGGCTCCAGGACATCACCTGCGAGGTAGCCGTCGACCAGCTGCCGCCGGCGATGTCGGACCGCAGCCAGGCCGAGTTCCTCCGGGTCCACGGCATCGACGAGCTGGCCGATGCCGCCCGCCGGGCCTGGCAGGAGCGCGCCCACATCGGCGATCTGCAGGCGCTCGTCTCCCGCAGCCGGGTGCACGAGGCCGGCGCTCTGACCGACGAGACCGGCCTCGGCGCCTTCCGGGTGCTCGAGTGGGAGGGTGCAGCTTGTTGATGACGCGAGTCCGCACGAGGCGGGCTGAGGTTTCTGCAATAGCGGTCGTCGCGGGCCCTGTGAGGTGATCGGGCTCGGACGATTAGCGCCGTGTAGCCTCGGCTAACTCGACCTTGGCGGGGGTGCACAGCAGGAGCCATGGCCCGCAAGCTCGTCATTGCACCGCCGGATGGAAGCCGACCGGTCCTCGAGCGACTTGGCGGGATAGAGGGGGCCACCAAACCGAAGTCGGCCAATATCCACGGACGCGCCTTTTCGCCGGCGGCCGTGATCGCTGCGGGCGCGGAGTTGCTGGAGTCCGTCCGCGAGGTCGTCGGAAGCTTGACCCACGACCTGAAGGCCCCACGGATCGTGGCTCACCGCACCCGACGATGTCACCGCCTGCATGGTGACGGATTGCCGGGCGAGCCAAACCGGGCTCACTGCCGGTGGGACGCCCCCTTCAGGCCAGGGTGCATCGACCCCCGGTTGGTACTCTGACGTGGCGTGTCGTTGTTCGAGCCGGTGTTCCTCGCCCTGCACGATGCTGGCGTTCGCTACGTGGTCGTCGGCGGGGTGGCTGTTGTTCTTCATGGCCATCTGCGCATGACTGCCGATCTTGACCTGGCCATCGACCTGGCGGTGGGGAGTCCTGAGCGTGCTCTTGCCGCGCTCTCGTCCCTCGGCCTGGTCCCAAGGCTGCCGGTCGAGGCCAGCGATTTCGCCGACCCGATTGTGAGGGCTCGCTGGGTTGTCGAGCGCAATCTGATGGTCTTCACCATGTGGGACCCCGAGGAGCCCCTGCGTCAGGTAGACATCTTTGCCTCCGATCCCCTGCCGTTCGAGGGCATGTGGCGGCGTGCCGTGGAGGTTCAATTGACCTCGGTGGCGGTGCGAGTGGCGTCGATCCCTGATCTCGTCACCATGAAGCGAGCTGCTGGACGACCGAAGGACCTGGCCGATATCGAAGCACTTGAGCACCTTCACGGCGAAGCGCCAGCATGACCGCAGCGACTGAACCGGAGCCGCCGAGCGACGAGCAGGCTCGGTCTGGTGACTGGGGCTGGGAGCGCCACGGCCAGGATCAACGTGAGGCTTGGTTGGCGTCCACTCCGGCGCAGCGGTTGGCCTGGTTGGAGGACGCCTTGCGCTTCGCGTCCGAGAGCGGCGCGTGGTCGACGGAGCCGGAGGTGCCCTATGAGGATCGCGGTCCAGAGCACTGAGCACAATGTAGATTGTCGAGTCTGCCGAAATTCGACGACGATTCGTGTCTCGACTGACACCAGCGACAGTCTTCGACAGCTGGCGGACGACGACAAGGTCACCCTCGACGAGGAGATCACTCGTCTCGTCCGCTCCGAGCGCCAGCGACGGATAGGGCAAGCCTTGGCGGCCGACGAGGCCGACGCACGGACCCGAGACTGGCTCGATATCGGCATTGTCGCGGCCCGTCACCATGCGGGCGGGTGACATCGTCGAGGTCGACTTCGGGGTTCCCGCCGGCAGTGAGCCCGTGTTCGCTCGCCATGCGGTCGTGATCACGGCCAACCTGGTCCTTGCGGCTCGACCTCGGACGGTTCATGTCGTCCCGATCACCCCCAACACCTCCCGCGCCCTTCCGACCGAGGTCGTCGTGGCGGCCACTGGGCTCGAGCGGCCGTCAGCTGCGCAGTGCCATCTCTGCACGGTCGTGCGCACGGAACGCATCAACGACGACCACCGCGGGAAACATCAGGCCGGCGGCCCTTGCTGCAGTCCGGTCCATCCTCGGCGACCTGCTCGACATCCCGTGACATGCGCGCCGAGCGCCACTCGGAGGGCGCACCGCCAGGCTGGCCAGCAGAGAAAGTGGATTGTAAGGAGACCCTTGGAGTGGGACACTGAGAGTGCCCGCCGCTCTAGCTAGCTGTGGGAAGTGCACCCGGTTCGTTCCCCGGACGAGGAGCAGCCGGGTGTTGCGCGTCATGGGTCGATCACCATCGCGGTGAGGATGGGGTCGATGTGGCGTCGCCATTCTCCACCGGCACCGACGGCCCAGCAAACGGCGTCTGCGGCCCACAACAGAGGCTCGGTACGACTGGGCTGGTGCTCATACCCGTGGTCGAGTGTTGAGGGCATGACTAGCTGATCACCGCGACCCGTCAATCGGCAACGCTCATCGTGGACGGAGACGTCCCGAGAGCGCCTGAGCCCGCCGGCGGCAACGATGGTGGGGTCCCTTCAAAGAGAAGGGCCCCTCCCTCCGAGTGAGTGCCCGCTGGGAGGGGCCCAAGGCGGTGACAAGCACCGTGGCCATCGTATGGCCCTGCCCCCTGGGTGTCGACGAGTACGCAGCGGCCGGCCGCGACGTCGAGGTCCCGCGGCCATCTTGCCCGAGCTGTGCCAAGCCGATGATCTTCTGGTCGGGGTACTCGCGCACTGTGCGTGACGGCGACGACCGCCTCATCTGGGTGCGGCGGTCGCGCTGTGGCGCCTGCCGCGTCAGCCACTGCCTGCTCCCGGCGTTCTGCCTGCTCAGGCGGCTCTATGGCGTCGAGGCCATCGGCCCGGCGCTGAAGGCGATCATCGACGGCACCCCGACCCGGGAGGTGGCCGAGGCCACGGGGTTCCCCTACACGACCGTCCGGGACTGGCGCCGCCGTCATCGTGAGCGCGCCCCCGTCCTGGCCGGCGGCTTCGCCGCCCTGGCCGTCGAGCTCGGGGGCGGTGCCCCGGAACTGGCGGCCGTGCCCGAGCGTGCCGCACTGCAGGCTTTGGACCACGCGTGGGCGGTGGCCCGGTCCCGCTTCGGCGCCGTGGCGGGACGGTGGCGGTTCTGGAGCGTCGTGAGCGGCGGGGAGGCGCTGGGCACCACCACGCACCCGCCGTGGATCTCCCTCGGCAATAGGCGTCTGATTCCCCCAGTGCCGTGATGCCGAGCCTGGAGGAACCCATGCCCACCGATGCAGCCGAAGCCGTCGCCCTGTCCCGTTTCCACCTCATCGCCGAGGCGGTGAACCCCGCCATCAGCGCCGCAGAGCGCGGCCTGATCATCCGGGGCCTGGCCTCCTTCGCCCACCAACACCCCGACGGGACCATGCGCACCTACTCCCGGGGCACCCTGGACCGCTGGGTGCGTGCCTATCGGGCCCGGGGCCTGGCCGGGCTCATGCCCGTCCCCCGCTCCGACACCGGCGTGGTGCGCCGGCACCCCGAGCTGCTGGCCGAGGCCGCCGCCCTGCGGGCCGAGCTCCCGGCCCGGTCCTCGGGCGCCATCGCCGACATCCTCTTGCGCCGTCACGGCGTGGCCGTGGCCGAGCGCACCATCCGGGCCCACCTGCACCGCCGTGGCCTGCACCGCGCCGCCATCGGTGGCGTGCCGAAGGCCTTCGGGCGCTATGAGGCCGAAGCGCCCAACGTCCGGTGGATCACCGACGTGCTGGTGGGGCCCTTCGTCCCCTACCCCAGGGTGGCGGGCTCCCGGCGGGCCAAGCTGTTCCTGATCGTCGACGATCATTCACGCCTCCTGGTGCACGGGCGGTGGATGACCGAGGAGAACACCCGGGCCGGCCAGGACGTGCTCCGGGAGGCCATCGCCCGCCGGGGCCTGCCCCTCGCCCTGCACGCGGACAACGGGGCCCCGTTCGCCAACGCCGCACTCGAGCGCAGCTGCGCGGTGCTCGGCATCCGCCTGATCCACAGCCGGCCCTACTCCCCCCAGGGGCGAGGCAAACAGGAACGACTCAACCGCTACATTCGTCAGCGGTTCATCGCTGAGGCCGAGGCGATGGGCATCGAGAGCTTCGAGGTGCTCAACGACCGCTTCATGGCCTGGGCCGAGCAGGTGTGCAACACCCGGGCCCACGCCGAGACCGGCGAGGCACCGATCGCCCGGTTCATGGCCGGTGGTCCTCCCCGGGCCGCCGATGCCGCCGTGGTGGCCGATGCTTTCCGGTGGTCGTCGGTCCGCCTGGTCACCAAGACCGCGACCATCTCCCTCGTCGGCCGGCGCTACCAGGTCGACCCGGTCCTGGTCGGGCGCCGGGTCGAGTGCCGCTATGACCCCACGGACATGACCGTGCTCGACGTGTTCTTCGAGGGCCGCCCGGCCGGGGTGGCCACGCCTCTGGTCATTGGCGCCCACGTGCACCCCGCCGTCCCCCAGGCCCAGCGCCCGGCTCCCGTCCCCACCGGCGTCGACTACCTCGGCCTGGTGACGGCCGCCCACGACGAAGCGCTGGCCGGGCCCATCTCCTATCGCGACGTCCCGCTGTTCGCCGGCGCCAGCAACGGCCACGGTGACGACCACGCCAAGGACGACGCCAAGGACGACGCCCAAGACGACGACTGCGGCGGGCTCGTGGGGGCAGGGTCATGAGCCGGGCGCCGTGGGTGGCCCATTTCGGCCTGACCCGCACGCCGTTCTCCAAGTCCATCGCGGCGCGGGACCTCTTCGTCCGTGACGGCCACGCCGAGGCGGTGGCCCGCATCAACCACTGCGTGGCCGAGTCGGCCCTGGGCGTGCTGGTCGGCGACGTTGGCGCCGGCAAGACCGTCGCCGTCCGGGCCGCGGCAGCCGGTCTCGACATGGCGTCCCACCATGTGGTCTACGTCCCCAACCCCGCCTTCGGCACGCGGGGCCTCTACGTCACCATCGTCTCGGCCCTCGGCGGCCACCCGCGCTTCCACAAGGCCGAGGTCATGGCCCAAGCCGCATCGCTGCTGGCCGCCGAGGAGTCCGAGCGCCATCGCCGGGTCGTGCTTGTCATCGACGAGGCCCACCTCCTGAGCCCGGCCCAGCTCGAGGAATTGAGGCTCTTGACGAATTCTGAAATGGACTCGGCCAGTCCCTTCGCCGGCATCCTGGTGGGCCAGCCCATGCTGGCCCGTTCGTTGCGCATGGGTGTCTTCGCCGCCCTCGACCAGCGCATCGCCACCCGCTTCGCCCTGGGGCCGATGGACCTCGGCGAGTCGGCCAGCTACTTGCGCCACCACCTGGGCCTCGCGGGGCGGACCGACCCCCTCATCGCCGATGACGCTGTTGCCCGGCTGCACCGGGTGGCCAACGGGCTGCCCAGGGCGCTGAACAACGCCGCGGTGGCCGCCCTCATCGCTGCGGCCTCTGCCGGCAAGGCCCTCGTCGATGACGCCTGCGCCAAGAAGGCCGTCGCCGAGCTCACCCGGGACTGACCGTGACCGCCGATCACGGCGTCACACCGATGCCCGATGGGCCCCAGCGGGTCACCGTCAGCTGCGACATGGTCCCGGGGCCACTGGCCGAGGCGGTGGCCGAACGCCTGCTGTCGATCGTGGTCGACGAACTTCGCGCCGGCGGGATCGTGGTCACCGCCCTCCGGGTCGAACTGCTTGGGCACAGCACCGCATGGTGAGGGCGGCCCCGACGGGCGGGTGGGGCCGCCACCGTTCGGTTCCACGACCTCGACCCCATCGCCGGCCCGGTCGGCGCGCCGCTGGTTGAGTGCCGGTACGCCGGCACGGACCGCGCCCCGGCGTGGGGCGTCGCCGTCGACCTCAACGGCCGCCATGATCGTCCGCCCGGCGCGTCGAGCCGGGGTCAAGGGCGGCCGCCAGGCCGTCCCGTAGGGACCGAGCGCCGGCGAGGCCCTTGACGCTGGCGGGGGGTGAGCTCCCGCTGCCCGATCGTGATCGTCGCCCGCCAGCTCTGCTGGCGGGCCTACCCGCGCCCTGCGGTCCCGTTCCGCCACGGCCTTCGGCCGTTCGCTCGTCAGTAAGCCACGGGTGCTCGTCTTGCTGCCCCCCGACGACACCCAGACCAGGCGAGTGGAATCGAGACAACTCCGTGCCCGTTCAGCTCTGCCGAACCGTCCTTGGCCAATCCTGCCGATCAGTGAGCAATCAGCTCAGCCGGCAACACCCGGTAGTACCCCTGGGTCGACGTAATGGCCGAGTGGCCCAGGAGTTCCTTGAGAACCTCGACCCGTGTGCCGGCGTCGGCATGACGCTGGGCGAAGCTGTGGCGGAAGGCGTAAGGCCTGATCCGGTCTCGGGGGAAGGGCAGGGGCCGCCCGTCGGCATCGTTCTCAGGACTGTCAATGCGGGGCAACGCCTGGACCCAAGCCCTCATCACGCTGGCGAAGCGGCTCGGGTCCACAGCGACGCCCCCCTCGGGGTTTTTCGAGGCCCTCGGGAAAAGCGCCAGCCGGTCGGTCGGCGTGGTCGGGTAGCGCAGCGCGGCCCGCTGCTGTTGGGACCGGATCAAACCCGGTCCTTCCGCCCGAGGACGAAATCCGCGGGCAGCCCGGCCATTAGGTAGCCATCGCGCCCGAGCCCCTCTTCTCGGGCCTGGCGCAAGAACCGCGCCACGAGTGCGACCACCCTGGAGTGTTGGTCCCGGTGAAAGCGTCCCCGCTGCCGCGAGGTGGGCCACCCGATTCTTGAACGCGACGATGTCGGCGCGTAGTACACGATGGTCCACGCCACCGTCGGACCGAGACGCCAGCGATGTCGACAGGACCTCCAGCGCGGCGAGACGTTCACCCACCCGGCCCCCCTTGGCCCACGGTCTCGGCAGCATGACTAGCTAGGGCCCACTGCTTGGCCGTCTCCCGCAGCCAGGGCTGGGTCAAGGGCGCGAAGTCCAGAGCGCCGGGAAAGCCGAAGACCCGCAGGTTCCAGACGTCCTTGACGAACTCCGTGTCCGGGTCGCCCAAAGCGGTCTGGAGGCGGGCGATGGTGAAGCGAAGGAACACTCCTCCTACATGTTTGGCGTCCGCGTAGTCGTGGTCGGCGAGTTCGAGAAGGCTTTCTGCGCCGCGCTGACGGGCGAAGTCGACGGTCCGGGCCACAGCACTGCCCGTGATGTTCCGGCTCTCGTCGATGGCGGCCTGAAGGCCATAGAGCACCTCAAGGCGAACGCGCTCAAGCCGCAGAGGTTGAACGTGGCGGCCCGGCTAAGCCGAGACGGTGCCTGGACGTGACACCAGCGGTCGAGAGCCGGTCCTGTCGGGCGACCGGCCTGCGCCCAGCGCCTGCGATGTGGGAGGCAGAGACCTGCGGCGGTGGCCGCCCAAGCCGGGCAGGATGCTGCCCGGCAGCGGCCATAGCCGCGGCGGGGGGTCGCAGCCGGGAATCGGGCGTCTCCAGCGATGAACTCGGCGACCGATTGGCCACGGGCTCTCGCTCGCTTTGCGCATTCAGCGCACAGCCCCCGTGACTTGCTGGCCCGCTCATGGCCCGGAACGCGACAGACCAAGCACAGCTCACCACGGCGAGTCGCCTCCCGCTTCGGCCGTTGCACGGCCAGGCCCTTGAACGCCTCCAGGTCGCACATGGCAGAGCGTGACCAATCCCGCTGACAGCCACCGCACAGCCCGCTCCGGCCGGTGGCCTTGAG
>JANMRJ010000865.1:0-5687 GCA_031370985.1 Acidimicrobiales bacterium | reverse complement strand
CCCGCACGTCACGCCGCTGCATCGACCTCGACTCGAACACCGTCGGGGTCTTGCGCGAATGGCAGAACCGCCGCGCTGGCGAGGACCCGAACTTCAACTACTCCGACCAGGAGGCGTACGTGTTCGCTCGGGCCGACGGCGCACCCACCCACCCTCACCTCCTGTCCGACGCGTACAAGAAGTTGGTCAAGCGGTCGGGACTGCCGCGCATCCGGCTTCATGATCTGAGGCATACCCATGCCACCTTGCTCCTGAAGGCCGGGGTGCCCATCAAGGTCGTGTCCGAACGGCTGGGTCATTTTTCTGGGGTGTCGGAGGTGTCGCGAGCTGTCTCTTTCCGAACTGATGTTCGGGTCGGTTGTCTCACCCTCTGCGTAGCGTGCGCCACGTGCCCATCTGTGAGCCTTACCAGGCAATGGCATGAGGGCGTTGCGTGTCGTCCTGACCGAGACGCTCGCGTACTGGACAGTTGTCGACGACGCCTGGCAGCCGGTTCCTGTCGCTGACGCGTACCTCCAGCAACTCCGCCTCGGCCTCGACCGCGCCGAAGGCACGACCAAGGCCTACGCCGGCGACCTGGCGCTGTTCTTGGGCTGGTGCGAGGCGGGCGGGCGCGATCTCGTCGAGGGTGCCCGGGCGCTGAGCCTGTTCGTGGGGATGCTGAGGACGACGGCGGTGGAGCGGGCCGGTGCCGGCCGGGGACAGACCCGCAGCGCCCGGCGGATCAACCACATCCTCACCGCCGTTCGGGAGTGCTACCGCCACGCGGTGGCCAATGGCACCATCGCCTCCTCGGTGCTGGGCCAGCTCTATGAGGTGGGTGACGACCGCGACCTGCCCGCCGAGCTGCGAACGGAGGGATCGGGCGTGCGATACCGGGCCCGGCCGCGACACGTGCAGCGCGGCCGCCGCCCGGTGCGCCCGGTGGCGGTGCGGGCCGACGAGGCCGAGGCGCTGCTGCGGGCGTGCCGATGCTGGCGGGACCGGCTCGTGATCGTGCTGCTGTGGTTCTGCGGCCTGCGCATTGGCGAATTACTGGGACTGCGCCGATCGGACCTGCACCTGTGCTCCTCGGCGCGGGCGCTGGGCTGTGCCATCCCCGGCCCACACCTTCACGTCGTGGCGCGCGATGACAACCCGAACCGGGCGCGGGCCAAGTCGGCTGACCACCACGTGCCCGTGCGGGCCGAGGTCCTCACCTGTTACGACCACTACCTGGCCGAGCGCCAGGCCTGCCGGGCGGCTGAGAGCTGCGACTTCGTGCTCGTCAACCTCTTCCACGAGCCGCTCGGCAAGCCGATGTCGGACCACACCCTGCGCCAGTGGTTGGCGGCTTGCTCGGCTCGTGCGGGGCTCGAGCGGGTGATAACGCCGCACATGTTCCGTCACGCGACGGCCACCGAGCTGTTGGCCCGGGGGGCCGGTCTTGATGTGGTCGCCGAGCTGTTGGGCCACGCCTCGGTCCGCTCCACCGAGGCATACCTTCACCCCGCCCCGGAGACCTTGCGAGGCGCCGTCGATCGGTTGGGCCCGCTGCGATGGGGACCGGACGGGGGAGAGGGGTGACCTCAGCGCGGGCAACGGCGCAACCCGGCCGGCCCCCGGCCTTCGGCCCCGATCGCCTCGCCGCAGCCCTCCGCCTCGACGAGCTGGCCCGTCTGGGTTGGGACCCGGCGACCGAGGTGTTCACCCCCGACCCCACCCACCGCCTCTTCGGCTACGCCGTTTGCCCCGTTGCCGGGTGTGGCAACGAAGGGCGACGTTCCGAGGGCCTGTGCAGCTGGTGCACCAATCGCCGGGCGGCGGCTGAGCCCGAGGTGGACCTGGGGACCTTCTGCGCCATGGTGGCGCCGCCTCGTCGCGCCCGGGGCGAACAGCTGTGCCTGGTCTGCCGGCTGCCCGGCGCCTGCCGCCCAGCAGCCGCCAGAGGCCTTTGCTTGAGCTGCAACCACCTGAGGACGATGCGGGGCCAGACCGTCGAGGCCTTCGTGGGCGGTGAGGGGCCGCTATCGCCGGCTACTCCCCGCGCGAGCCTCGGAGCCTGCTCGGTGCTGTCGTGTGGGCGGCTGGCGGCCCATCGGGACAACCGCATGTGCGAGGCCCACGACCAGCTTTGGCGGAAAGCCGCCTGCCCCGACCTGGACGGGTTCCGCCGCCAGGCCACCCCGCGTCGGGGCGAACGCCGGGGGCGCGTCGTGCTGCGCGGCCTTTCCCCGCGGGTGGTCGTCGAGATGCTGTTCGGCATCCAGGCGTCGTTGGCCGCGGGCCGGCGGGCGTCGCCGGTGGAACTGCGCGGGGCGGTGGACCACCTTCGCCGTGCGGGCGCGACGACCGTCGTCGGGATCGACGTCGTCGGCCAACGCAACCCGACCCGCCAGCTCCTGCGTTTCGTCGCCGACCAGGTGAGCCTGGCCTGCTCGGACCTCGACGGCGAGTACGCCAAGGACGTGTGGGACCTGCGGGTGTGGGGACATGGGGGCCGGCTGTCGTTCCTCGGTGGCGGCACGCACCGCAACGGCTCTCGGGCGGGGCCGGGCATCGCCCAGCCATGGCTGAGGGAGGCCGCCAAGCGCTGGGCGTTCGAGGAGCTGGTGTCCCGGACACCGGGCACCGTGCGAACCGTGCTCAGCGCGGTGGGCCTTTGGTCCGAGCACCTCGCCCGGCGCCCGGACGGCGGCGTCGAGCCGGCCGCCCTTGGGCGGGGCGACGCGGAGGCGTTCCTGGTCCGTCTCGGCCGTCTCGAGGCGGCCGGGTCCATATCGAGAGGCACCCGGGCCCGCACCGTCGACGGCGTCGCCCAGTTCCTGCGGGCCTGCCGGGAGCAGGGCCTCACTCAGCGGGGCGAGGTGCTTGCCCGGCTCCCCGACGATGTCGTGCTGCGTCGCGCCGACCACCCGCCGCCCCTTCGCCGCGAGGGCGACGACATCGGTCTCGCCCTCCCCGAGGCGGTGCTGGCCCAGCTGCTCAGCGAGCAGAGCCTGGAAGCGCTCGACCAGATGGCCGGCCCCAGCTGCCGGGCGGCGGTTGAGCTCCTGGCCGGGGTCGGCCGGCGCACGGCTGAGCTGTGTGGGCTCCGCCTCGGATGCCTGGACTACGACGAGCGGACCGGCGCCGACGGCGAGGTCCAGCGCAGCCCGGTCCTCGTCCACGACATGCCCAAGGTCAACAAGGTCGGCTGCCGCCTGCCGATCCACGACCGGGAGGCCCGCATCATCTCCGCCCAGCAGGTGCGTGTGCAGGCCGCCTACCCCGACACGCCGTGGGACCGGCTGGTGCTGTTCCCCCGGTCGCTGAGGAACCCCGACGGGACCAAGCCGTTCGCACCGGGCCGGCTCCAGGTGGCCATGCGGCAATGGGTTGACCGTCTCGCTCCTCTCGACAGCGGCGAACGCGACGCTGATGGGCGTCTCGTGCCCTTCCCCCCGGACCGCGTGTTCCCTTACGCCCTCCGCCACACCTTCGCCCAGCGACACGCGGACGCGGGGACGCCGGTTGACACCCTCAGGGAGCTCCTGGGCCATGACACGGTGCGCACCACGCTCGGCTACTACCGGGTGACCACCAAGCGCAAGCGGGAGGCACAGGACCGCCTGGGGCCACTCCAGCTCGACGCCGTTGGACGGCTGGTGCGTCCGGGCGTGGCCGGGCTCGGTGACGCCGAGGCCCTTCGAGAGCAGATCGGCCAGGTCGCCGTTCCGATGGGCGTGTGCACCGAGCCGACCAACGTGGCCGCCCACGGCGGGTCGTGCCCGTTCCGCCACCGCTGCACAGGGTGCGAGTACTTCCGCACCGACCCCTCCTACCAGGCCGAGATGGGCGCGTACCTTCTGCAACTGCTCGCCGACCGGGAGCGCCTCGCCACCGCCCTGCCCCAGCTGGCCGAGTGGGCCAGGCGCGACGCCGCCCCCTCCGACGAGGAGATCGATGCGGTCCGTCGCCTGGTGCGGGCCAACGACGAGGTCCTCGCCGGCCTCGATGACGACGACCGAAGAGCTGTCGAGGCGGCCATCGCCACCATCCGCAAGAGCCGGGCCCAACTTGGCGTCACGTTCCCCGTCGAGCTGCGAGGCCTGGTCCGCCAACCGACGCCGAGCCTGTTCCCCACCATCGAACGCGCTGCCCGCCAGGATGCTGCTCGTGGCTGAGCGCACTGAGCGCACTGAGCGACTGGTGGCGCTGCGCCGGCTCGACTCCCAGACCAAGGCCAGCCAGGTGCTTGCCGCTCTGGACGCAACTGTCGCCTCCGGCCACGCCGTCAACATCGCCGCGCTGGCCCGAACGGCAGGGGTGAGCCGGCGGTTCATCTACGACCATCCCGAGTTGCGGGCCGAGGCGGAGCGAAGAGCATCCGAGATCGCCGACCGACATGCCGGCGCGCTGGTGGCCAGCGCTCGGGTGACAGCGGCGTCGCTGCGAGCGGACATCGAGAACGCCAAGGCCACCAACCGCCGCCTTGAAGCGGACCTCACCGCCCTGCGCGGTCGACTCGGGTTGGTCCTCGGCCAAGAAGTCCTCGCCGACGCGTCTGGCCAGGCCATCGGGGACACGATGAACACGGCCCGGCTCGACGAGCTCGAGCAAGCCCTCTTCCAAGAACGAGAGACGCTGGCTCAGCGCACCGAGGAACTTGACGCCGCTCGCCAGATCAACCGAGAGCTGATCGCCCGGCTCAACCGCGATCAGCAATGATCACCACAACCCACGCATCGCTGAAGCCTCCAACGTTGCGCCCAGGTGTGCGTGACGTAAACCCCCTGGCCAAGGCCCATGGCGCACGTCCGACACCCCAGAAAAGGCCACTTTTCGCCACGCCAGCGTTCACGCTCCAGCAGTACGCCCATGTGATCCCCGGCATGCAGGCCGAGGCGGCCGAGGCAATCGCTGATCTCATCGCACGCGCGTCCGGGAAAGCGATACCGACAGCGGTCGCGAGCGAGGATCAGGGCGATGATGGAGACGACACTGGCGCCTGCTCGCGTCGAGCGCCCGTGACACCCGTTCTGTTCGGGTTTGGGTTGACGGGCGGTACCGTAACCAACGAGGACGGGGTCCGGCGCCGACCGTCCCGCCTTCGCCGACCTGTACCGAATATTGCCGCCGAGGGAGTCATCCGTGACGCCTCGCATGGCGTACTGGCTCGGGTCCGCGGCGATCTTTATGGCAGACACCCGGCGGGACAACGCGGAGGACCCGGAACCGCTGCACGAGTGGCTCCCGCCGATCGCTCGGGCCGCTGCGCATGGACAGTGGCTCGATCGCTTCATCATCGACTGCTTCGACGCGATAGCCGGCAAGCTCGCCACAGCAGAGATCGACACCGGCGGGATCGCGTCCTGCACCTGCGAGGAGATGGCGGGGCACCTGGTCATCGACCTGGCCGAGCGTCAGCCCGCGTAACGCCATCTACAAGACGATGTACCGGTGAGCGACGGGCTGGGCACACTGCGGCGTCATCAGGGGGGATTCGCAATCTCCCAACCGCCGACGTAGGCCGCGTATCGCCGGAACCCGACTGGTGCGCAGGGTTCAAGCCCTGTGCCGGAGCCGGGGGGAGACCCCCCGGCAGTACTCCTGCGTCCGATGAAGGTGGCATCCGGGGCAGTTACCCTCAAGCCCCTAATCGGGCCAGACCGTCCGGAGGTCCGCAAGGATCCGGTCCACGTCCCGCCGAGTCGCGACGACGTGGG
>JANMRJ010000825.1:0-4535 GCA_031370985.1 Acidimicrobiales bacterium | reverse complement strand
GGTGGCCCGCCGGGCGGGCCGACGTGGTCCACGCCGGCCTGGTGCTCGGCATGGGCGGGCTGCCGGCCGAAGTCGACCTCATCCAGCCGACGTGGTGGTTCGGCGTCGACCCGCCCGCCGACCGGCCGGCGATGAGCTGGCGGGTGTCGCTGCGGGCCTGCCTGGTCCGGCGCGACGTCGTCCGCGACCTGGGCCACCTCGACCCCGCCTTCGAGTCGCTCGCCGGCGCCGCCCTCGACATGGGCTGGCGGTACCTCGCCCGAGGGGCCATCTGTCTCCACGACCCCCGCCTCGTCCCCGAGGGCATGCCCGCCGCCGCCTCCCTTCCCGCCGCCTCCCTTCCCGGCCCCGACCGGTACCTCTTCCTGCTCCGGCACTACCAACGGAAGTGGGCCCGGTACGCCATGGTCAGGCGGGGCGCGGCCGGCGATTTCGCCAAAGCGGAGCGGCGGGCGGCGGCCACCCCACCGCCGGCCCCACCGGCCGCGGTCTTCCTGCGGCGCGACCCGGTCCCCAAGAGGGCGTCGTACGCGGGGCGGATCAGCGTGATCCTGCCGACATTGGGCCGCTACGAGCTGCTGGCCGACGTGCTCGAGGATCTCCGCCACCAGACGCTGCTCCCCGACGAGGTCATCTGCGTCGACCAGAACCGGCCAGATGTGCGTGACGCGTCGCTCTACGAACGCTTCGCCGACCTCGGTCTGCAGGTCATCTGGCAGGACGAGCGGGGCCAGTGGCTGGCGCGCAACGCCGCGGTCCAACGGGCAACGGGCGACCTGCTGCTCTTCCTCGACGACGACTCCCGTATCGGCGCCGATTTCGTCGAGCGCCATGTGGCCGCCCTCGACCACTACGACGCCGACATCTCCGCTGGCGCGTCACTCTCGGTCGTGGGGGCGCCCGTCCCTGAGAGCTACGCGTTCTTCCGGGCCGCCGACCAGTTCGACTCCGGGAACGCCCTCGTTCGCCGCCAGGTCATGGCCGAGGTGGGCGGGTTCGACCGCCAGTACGACCGCATGCGGGCCGGCGACGCCGACTTCGGCATGCGGGTCTACCTGGCCGGCGGGGTCATCGTGCACAACCCGGAGGCATGGCGCCACCACCTGAAGGCGGCCACGGGCGGCCTCCGCTCGTTCGGGTCCTGGGACACCTACCGCCAGAAGGGCCTCCTCACTCCCCGGCCCCTGCCCTCGGTGCTCTACTACTCGCTGCGGTACTTCTCGGCCCGCCAGAGCCGGGAAGGCCTGCTCATCGGGCTCGCCGCGTCGGTGGTGCCCTACCGGCTGAAGCGCCAGGCCACCCGGGCCCAGTGGGCCCGCTTCGTGGCGGCCGAGGCGGTGGCGCTGCCCCTCTCGGTGGCCCGGGTGGCCCGATCGGTCCGCGCCGCCCGGCGCATGCTCGCCGCCGGGCCGCGCATCCCGTCGGTGCCGGCGCCGTGAAGCTCGGGGTGATCGCCGACACGCGGCACCATCTCGACGGCGAGGGCCGGCCGTGCACGCTCGAGCCGGTCGCCGCCCAGTTGGAGGTACTGGCGGCCATGTTCGAGTCGGTGGTCCTCCTCGTGCCGCTGTGGCCGGGGCCGGCGCCGCCGGGGTTCCGGGCCTACCGGGCCCCGAACGTGACCGTCCGCCCGGTGCGGCCGGCGGGAGGCGCGACCCTGCTGGCCAAGGCCTCCTTCGCGGTGCGGGTGCCACAATGGGCGGCGGCCATGACCCGGCTCCTGGGCGAGGTCGACGCCGTCCACCTGCGATGCCCGAGCAATATCGGCGGCGTCGGCATCGTCGCGGCCGCGCTGTCCCGCCGGCACCGCACGGCCATGTACGCCGGTAGCTGGGCGGGCTACCCCGGGGAGCCGCTCACCTACCGCCTCCAGCGCCACCTGCTCGGGCGGCCCTCCTTCGGCGGCCCGGTCACCGTGTACTCCGCCGGCAGCCCCACCGCTCCCCATGTGGTGCCGTTCTTCAGCCCGACGTTCACCCTCGCCGACTGGGAGGCGGAATCGGCCGCGGTAACGGCCCGCCTGGCCGCCCTCGCCGGTGGCCCGCGGCGGGCGCCGGTCCGCCTGGTCACCGTGGGCCACCTCGACGAGAACAAGAACCAGGCCGTCGTCCTGGCCGCGGTCAAGGCGCTGCACGACCTGGGCATCGACGCCCGCCTCGATGTCGCCGGTGACGGGCCCGAGCGCCACCGTCTCGAGCGCCTGGCCTTGTCGCTCGACATTGCCGGCGCCGTCGGGTTCCACGGCCGCCTCCCGCACGGCGCAGTCAGGGACCTCTACCGTGCCGCCGATTTCAACGTGCTCGCGTCCCGTACCGAGGGGTACCCCAAGGTCCTGGTGGAGGGCATGGTGGCAGGCGCCGTGCCCGTGACCTCGCCGTTCCCGCTCAGCGCCTCCATGCTCGGGCACGGCCAGCGGGGAGCCGAGTACGACGCCGGCCGCCCCGCCGGCCGCCCGGCCGCCCTGGCCGGAGCGGTGGCCGCGCTGGCGGGCGATCCCAGTCGGGTGGCGGGCATGGTGCGGGCGGGACGCGAGTATGCCGCCACCGTGACCCTCGACGCGTTCGGCGCCCGCATGCGGACCGTGCTGGAAGAGGCGTGGGGGTCACGGCTCCTTGACCGGCGGGAGCAGGCGGTGTGAACGTGCTCCAGGTGGTCGACACCCTGCGGTTGGGCGGCGCCGAGCGCACCGCCGTGGACATGGTCAACCTGCTCGACCCCGACGAGGTCGATGTCTCCCTGTGCGCCACTCGGGAAGGCGGCCCCCTCGCGGAGGACCTACGCGCCGGCGTTGCTCCGGTGGTGCTCGCCCGGCGCGGCCGGTGGGACCCCTCCGGCATGGCCGCGTTCGCCCGTCTCGTCCGCCGGCGCCGGATCGACATCGTCCACAGCCACGGGCGGGGGTCGGCCCAGTTCGTGGCGCTGTGCCGCCAGGTCGCCCGTCTCCCCGTACGCCACGTGTTCCACGACCACTTCAGCGCCGGGTGTGGCGACAGCGCCGGGCGCGGCGTGCGCATCGCGGTGCGCGCCGGCGGGATCGACGCCTACGTGGGCGTGCATCGCCTGCTGTGCGACTGGGCCGTCGCCAGTCTCGGGCTGCCACGATCGAGGGTGCATCTCATCCCCAACGGCGTCGACCTCGGTCGGTTCCCGGCGCGGCTGGCGCGCCCCGGGGCCCGACCGCTCACCCTGGCCATGGTGGCGGGCCTGCGGCCGGTCAAGGACCACCCGACGATGCTCCGGGCCCTCCTCGGGTGCAGCCGGCGGGCCGATGTCGAACTCGTGGTGATCGGGGCTGAGTCTGACCACGCCTACGCGGCCACGTGCCGGGCCATGATCGCCGAGCTCGGTCTGGGCGCCCACGTTCGCCTCGTCGGCCAGGTCGGCGACATCCCGACCGCCCTGGCGGCCGCCGACATCGGGGTGTTGTCCTCGCGGACAGAGTCGGGCCCCATCGCCCTCCTGGAGTACATGGCCGCCGGCCTGCCCTTCGTGGTCACCGACACGGGCGAGTTGGCCGAGGCGGTGCGCGGGTCAGGTGCGGGCTTCCTCGTCGCGCCGGGCGACACCGACGCCTTGGCCGCCGCGCTCGACGCGGTCATCGGCCTCGGCGAGGAGGGCCGCCGGGCCATGGGAGCACGAGGGCGGGCACTCGTCGTCGAGCGGTTCGACCAACGAGCCACCGTGGCCCGTGTGGCCGAGCTGTACCGGTCACTGAGCCCCGACCAGGCGAAGCGGGCGGCGTGCTGAGCGAGGTGATCGTCCCGACTCCTCGCCGGGCGGCGGCGGTGCGCGTTGGCAGCGCTCCTCTCGTCGCCGCGGTCGGCGCCCATGTGGTCCTCGGTGTGCTCATGCGCCACTCGGAGCCGCTGGCCACCGCCCTCGCGCTGGTGGCGTTGGCCGTGGCCGTCGGTGTGGCCGCCATCACGCCGTGGACGGACGACATCGCCTACGCCGCCGCCTACGTGACGGGGGCCGAGGTCTTGTGGCGGGTCACCGGGGCCCAGGTGCCCCACGAGATCGGCAAGTACGCGGCCATGCTGATCCTGGGCATCGGCCTGCTGCGCCTCGGCGGGGCCAGGAGGGTCGCCCTCCCTCTGGCCTACCTGGCCATCCTCCTCCCCGCCATCGTCCTCACTGTCGATCGGCTCGGTCTGGGCGGGGCCCGCCAGGAGGTCAGCTTCAACCTGTCGGGGCCGGCGTTGCTGGCCGTCAGCGTCATGTTCTTCGCCCGCCTCCGGGTCGGCTGGCCCACCGTGGCGCGGATCCTCTGGACGTTGCTCCTGCCCATCGTGGGCATCGCCGCGGCTGCGGCCGACGCCACGCTGACCTCCGGCAAGATCGTGTTCGGAAACTCGTCGAACTTCGTCACCAGCGGTGGCTTCGGGCCCAACCAGGTCTCGGCCGTCCTCGGCCTCGGCACGCTCGTCGGCCTGGTCCTGGCCGCACGGGAGACCACCGTCGCCCGGCGGCTTGTGGCCCTCGTCCTGGCCCTGTGGACCCTGGTGCAGGCGGTGCTCACGTTCTCCCGCGGCGGC
>JANMRJ010000847.1:0-1119 GCA_031370985.1 Acidimicrobiales bacterium | reverse complement strand
CCCCCCGTTGGGGGGGGCGTCTGTGGTGGCGGGGGGTTTTGGTTGGGGTCCTGCCCGGGGGGGGGGCCCGCCCCCCCCCCCCACACTCAAACGGTTGCTGGCCCGCCGGCGGACCAAGAGCGCGCCCGTGCTGCCGGCGAGCACGAGGGCCTCCTCGCCGGAGCCGAGCCGGCAGCCCAGGATATAGGGTTCGACGGGCAGGTCGGCCTCGGGAAGGTCGATCGGCGCGGCCAGCGGCAGGTACCAGTTCGACGGACCGCCGGCACCGGTGTGGACGCCCTCGTCGACCATCTGCTGGGTGGTGACGACCCGTGGGCGCCCCCAGGCCGGCACGGCGTAGGCGGACCACTGGTGGTCGGCGTCGGCGACGATCGTCGAGCCGTCGTCGAAGGCCACCTCGTAGCAGACGTGGTCGACCATCACCGGCGTGGCGTAGGTCACCCGGCACGGTGTGCCCGAGGCGCCGAGCACATCGTCGCCAGCAGCCAGGGCGCCCATCGTGGTCCAGCCGGTGGGCGTCGGGATCGGCGTGTCGAGCGCCAGCGCCTTGCCCGTCCCCGGCCGGCCGCCGATGATGACCAGGTTGGAGGGCTGGAGGCCGGCGAGCTGGCGGTCGAGGTCGATGAAGCCGGTGGGGACGCCGGTGATCTCCTGGTTGCGCTCGAACAGGGCTTCCAGGTGGTCGAGCTGGGCGGAGAGCAGGTCGCGGATGGGGGCCATCGAGTCGGTGACCCGGCGCTGGGCCACGTCGAACACCATGGCCTCGGCCTCGTCGACGGTGGCGGCCACGTCCTCGGGCAGGCTGTAGCCCATCTCGGCGATGTCGCCGGCCACCCGGATGAGCCGGCGGAGGAGCGAGTGCTCCTCAATGATGTGGGCGTAGCGGCCGGCGTTGCCAATTGACGGGGTGCCGGCCTGGAGGGTGATGAGCAGTGCCGGCCCGCCGATGCCGTCGAGCACGCCGGCTCTGCTCAGCGACTCGGCGACGGTGACGGGGTCGGCCGGCTCGCCCTGGGCATAGAGCGAGGTGACGGCGTCGTAGATGTGGCCGTGGGCTGGCTTGTAGAAGTCGTCGGCCGAGAGCTGCACCTCCACCGCGGCCACGATGGCGTCGCGGCT
>JANMRJ010000735.1:0-5627 GCA_031370985.1 Acidimicrobiales bacterium | reverse complement strand
GTTCTGCATCGTGGTGGCCTTGCGTGGCCCCGACGAGCGGACGCTGGCACGCGTCATCGAGGCCGTTCCCCTCATCCGGGACCGCACCGGCCTGGCGGTGGCGGCCAGCCTGGGGATCCTCACCGCCGAGCAGGCCCGCCGGCTCGCCACCGCCGGCCTCCACCGCTACAACCACAACCTCGAGACGGCTCGCTCCTACTTCGGTTCGGTGGTCACCACGCACACGTGGGACGAGCGGATGGACACCTGCCGGCTCGTGCGCGAGACCGGCATGGAGCTGTGCTGCGGGGTGCTGCTGGGCATGGGCGAGACCGACGAGCAGCGCCTTGAGCTACTGGGCCAGCTGCGCGAGGTCGACCCCGCCGAGGTGCCGGTCAACTTCCTGAACCCCCGGCCCGGCACGCCCATGGCCGACCGGCCTTTGGTAGAGCCGCTCGACGCCATCCGCTGGATTGCCTTGTTCCGCCTGGCCCTGCCCGGGGTCATCCTGCGCTACGCCGGCGGCCGGGAAGTCACGCTCCGCCAGCTCCAAGCGATGGGGCTGACATCGGGCATCAACGCCCTGATCGTCGGCAACTACCTGACTACGCTCGGCCGCGCCCCCCAGGATGACCTCGACCTGCTGGCCGACCTCGGCATGCCGGTGGGGGCGCTCTCGAAGGTGTTGTGACCTATTGCAGCGGGTGCGGGCGAGTGTCGGCCGAGTGCGCCGGCGCGTGCTCCCCGCCGCTCGACCCGCCTCGCTTCTGCACCGAGTGCGGGCGCCGGCTGGCCGTGCAGATCTATCCGACCCGCGTCGTCGCCCGGTGTCCCCGCGACCCGGATCACGCCTCATCACCCTGATGGCAGGGTCGCCTCCCCGTGAGGGGTCAGGTGTCGGGCCAGGAACTGCGCCGAGAAAACGATCTCCTCGACAGGCACGGCCGCGTGGTCACCGGGGTGGGCGTGCAGGCGCTTGTCGACCGAGCCAAGGGCGTCGAACAGCTCAAACGCCTCGGGGCGCGGAATCAGCGAGTCGTCCCACTGCTGCAAGAACATGGCCGGGCAGGTGATCGACGCGGCGTCGGCCGCCATCCGGTCTCGGGTCGGCCCGAGCAGGCCCATCAGCCCGAAGACCGCCACCTTGATCCTCGGCTCGGCGGCCACGAGCGGCACGCCATAGATCGTCCCCATCGACAGGCCCCAGTACCCGATCGGCCCGTCGCCCACATCGTCCAGGTCCCGCAGCGCCTCGATCGTCGCCTGCCACTCGGCCACCACGTCGTCGGTGGTCCCCTCCCTCGACCACTCGGCCAGGAAGGCGGTGAACAGGGCGATGTCGTCGTCAACGCCGGGCGGCCGGCGATCTCCGTGCCCAGGGGCATCGATGGCGGCGACCGCGAACCCGTGGTCAGCAGCCAGACCCCGGCCGAGGGCCACCAGGTAGTCGATCCGCTTGTGGCGGGTCGCCCCGTGGCCCAGGAGGACCAGGGGGCGCGGGCCCGTGCCCGCGTCGGGGGCCCAGAGGACGCCCGGCACCGTGCGGCCGGCGATGTCGACTTCGAAGCCGCGCTCACGGACCGCACCAGCAATATCGGCCACGGCTGTCCAGCGCATCAACCGCACGCTACCGACCCGCTACCCTCGACCTGATGCGCTCCCCCGTGGAGGTACTGGCTCGGGCGGCACGAGCCATCCCCGGCACGGGCGAGATCGCCGACAAGCTGACCTGGGTCACCGATGAAACGACTCGCCTTTACCGGCGCGTCGTTCGCCGCCTCCGTGAGCCAACCGTCCCGCTGGCGCACGGTCGTGCGGGCGCTCCGCTGTACCGTGACGCTCAGTGCGACATGTCACACTGCGTGACCCCGGTTGGGCAAGGACGGGCGGCTCCGGTCGGTAGGGTTCCCCCGGTGCAGCTGCGGCGACGCGAGACTCGTCCGGTCCGCCTTCGGGCGGCGCCGGCACGCTCCGGGGCTACCCCGGGGACATCGCCCGACCTGGGCATCTCGTCGCATACGACATCCTCAAGGCGACCCTCCACAACTGCGCCCGCCACGGGCCGGCCGGCGAGAACCGGGCCCACCATCCGGCCTTCCGCGACCACCTGCGGGGGCGGATCGCATGGGTCCACCACCTCAACCCGGCGCGGGGCGAGCGGCTGCTCTCAACGTTCGATCGCATCGACTGGGCGACAAGGAGGGATGATGGGGCCAATGGGCGCGTGGGGGACCGGTACGTTCGACAACGACGACGCCGCCGACTGGGCCTACGAGCTGGACGAGGCCATCGACCTGTCGATGGTCCTCCGGGCGCTGGCGGCGGCCACGGACAACGACGGCTATCTCGAACAGCCCGAGGGGGCGTGCGCCATCGCCGCCGCCGCGGTGCTCGCCGCCACCTTCGACGGGGATCTGCGGGGCCTGCCCGACGAGGTGGGCGAGTGGGTCGACGGGCAGCCCGGCACGTCCACCCCGGGTGACGCCCGGCTCGCCCTCGATGCCCTCGTGCGCGTCATGAGCCAGGACTCGGAGCTACGGGAGCTCTGGCTGGAATCGCCCGAGGGCGGGAAGTGGGCACAGGGGGTCGAGGAACTACGCCGGCGCCTCCAGGGCTCGCTCGGCGAGGAATAGCTCAAATCTGGCGACGACGAATGGCTGTTTATCGGATCGTCGTGGGGGCGGTCAGAGCCGGGAGATCACGTCGGCGGAGTAGTCCCGGGAGGCGCTGATGAGGCCCTCCCGGACGGACATGACGAACACGTTGCGCCGGTGGACGGTCATCTCGTGACCGCTGCCCACGTAGGCGAACTCGGCGACGATGACTTCGGGGTCGGATGTGTCGTGGACCACCATCTCGCTCGCCTTCAGTCGCAGGCCCCAGTCGCGCAGCTGCGCGAAGTGTCGGCTCAGCTCGTCGCGACCGCGTAGGACGCTGCGTCCGAATGGGTGTTCGACGACAGCATCGGTTGCGTAGAGGTCGGCGAGTTCATCCCAGCGGCCCGCCGCCACCGTCGCGAGGTAGTGGTCCAGAACCTGGCGTGGCGACCGCGTCGTCCCGTCGGCTTTCACCGGCGCGCCCACGGCCCTGCGGATATCTGCGACGACGGCGCAGGGCTCGTCCTGCAGCGCCTCCTGGGCGCGGGGCACGGCCAAGGCTTCCGGCCGGACCTGCGCGCCTGCGCGCGTCAGCACCCCACGCAGGTGGCCGGCGGCGCGGCGTCCTCCCCCCGGGCTTGGGGAAGCCGACAGGACGAGAACGTCGCGCCCGCTCAGCGGCGAGTCCCGATGCGGGCGGGAGAGCCAGTCGACAGCGTTGGCGAGCACGCCCGGGACCGTTCCGTTGTACTCGGGAGTCACCAGGACAAGCAGGTCGGTGCCGGAGACTGCGAACCGGAGCTCCTGGACGCTCGGACTTCCCCCGGTGGCCTCCAAGTCGGCGTCGAAGAACGGCAGCCGGGCCAGGTCGCTACGCACTCGGACATCGTCTTCAGGCAGTGCGCTGGCGACGAGCGCAGCCAGCCGGCTGTTAAGGGAGTCGCGGCGGGTCGAGCCGCTGAGCACGAGGACGTTCATGCCACTGCCGCGGCGGTGCGGCGCAGCCCCAGGATGACCACCACACCGACCACCAGGTGCATACCAAGGAGGAAGGCCCGATCGCTCACATCGATGCCCCCGGTGAGCGGGCCGGCGAGGGACACTCCCAGCGCGGCGGTTGCCAGCATTGTCCAGCGGCGCCGCGGCGCACCCACCCGTCGCTCGAGTACGGCGAGGGTCGCCCACCCGGCGAAGCCCGCCAGCAGGGCGGAGATCACCACCTGGCCGAACGCCAAGGGCTGCGTCGGGCCGCCCATCGTGGTCTGCGGTCCGTCGGTGCTGGCGACCGCCAAGCCCCAAACCCCCAATGCCGCGACTGCTCCGAGGATCACGGTCGCAGCCCTCGCTGCGCCCTTGGGCTTGCGTTGAACAGATGGGGTTGACATCTTGAGAACTTGAGTCTGGTCGGTCATGGTTCTCCTGTGACTGGACTAGGATGGATAGGCGTCTAATAGTGAGTAGTCTAACCTTAGACGGCTAACTGTCAAGAGGGTGATCTCGTGGATGACGATGCGGCCATGGCTGTGAACGATGTCGTACGGCTGCTGGCCATGCGGCACCGAGCGCGAGCCGGCGTGCTGCTAGGCACCCTCGGCCTCAACATTGGGCAGGAGGTGTTGCTGTTCGAGCTCGACACAGTCGGTCCGCAGACGCAGGCGCAGCTCGCCGCAGCAGCGCACTGCGAACCCCCGACCATCACCATGGCGGTCCGCAAACTCGAGGCCGCCGGCCTTGTCAGTCGAGTCCGGTCGGCGACCGATAATCGAGCGATCGTTGTCAGCCTGACCGCGGCCGGCCAGTCCCTCATGCTGCCGCTGCATCGGACATGGCGTCAGCTCGCCGAGGAAACCGCCGGCCACCTCACCGATACCGAGCGCACCCACCTGGTGCGCCGTCTTCGTGAGGTCTCGACTCGTCTGCAACCCTCACCCGAGCGCGGCGAGGGCTAAGCCTCATCAGACCTCCGGTAGCCTGGTTGCGCTGTTGCGTTCGCCGATCAGATGCGTTCGTCATGACACAGCTGGGGGCGGAAGCCGAGTTCACTGCGGCGGGGTGGATCGGCACCAGCTCTGGCCCGCGAGCCGGGTCAGACTGGTCCCGATCGGCTCGAGGAACAGGCCGAAGGTGCCGACGTGGAGCGCGTCGACATCGGGCGGGAGCCTGGTCGGCAGATCGTAAGCGCCCAGTGGCCAGCCGAGGTCTGATCAAAATAGAAGCTGTAGCTGGCCGCGCCATTGGCGTCCACGCTGGCGAGGGCCAGCGTCGTCGGCTTGGTGGTCTTGGCGACGAAAGAGAGGTCGACATCCGATTCGGCTAGCTCGCCGCGCAGCCGGTCGCCGACGGCGTCGCCGGACAAGCAGCCGGCAAAGGCGACGGGCACCCCGAGGTGTTGAGCGCCGCGACCGATGGTGACGCACGGCCCCTCCGGCGCCATCGAGCGTGAGCACGGGCGGTGTTCATCGGCGGTGACGCCGGCAGTACGCCCTGGGTGATGAGGCGAGCGGGTCTTGACGAGGACGGCCGCGGCCGGCTTGCGCCGGGTCGGTCCGGGCGGTCATCGTCCAACACGAGTTGCCCCTTCCGGCGCCAGATCGGAAGCGCGACGATCCGACCGTGGAAAGAGGCATTCACCGTGACGATGGTGGTGAGCGACGACGCCGCAGCCGTCGAGGCGGCACTGGTCACTGGCCGGCTCGTGTGTGGCTGTGGGTCCTCGCTGGCGCCGTGGGGTCACGGGCGCGGGCGTTGGCTTCGAGGGCCTGGCGGACAGCGTCGTTGGCCGCGGCCGAGACGGGTTCTTTGCCGGGCCTGCCGGAGAACCACCGTCTTGTTGGCCGATTGGAGCCTGCCCAGGCGTCGCGACACCGTCGAGGTCATCGGCGCCGCCTTGTTGGCCCACGCACAGGGCGATGGGCACGGGGCGATGGGCACAGGGCGATGGGCACAGGGCGAGGGGCACCGGCCGATCGCCGAGCGGCTCGACGTTCCCGAGAGCACCGTCCGGGGATGGTTGCGTCGCGCCCGCAGCATCGCCGAGCAGCTCCGCGTCCT
>JANMRJ010000693.1:0-1976 GCA_031370985.1 Acidimicrobiales bacterium | reverse complement strand
GCCACTGAGCTCGTGGGCATAGGACCTGACGCGGTGGCGGGGGATGCCCACGCTCACCAGCAGCTCGGTAGCGCGGGCCACCGCCTCGGCCCGGCCCGTGTCGCTGTGGGCCCGGATGACCTCGGCCACGAGGGCGCGGGCGCTGAAGACGGGGTCGAGCGCGTTCATGGCCGCCTGCGGGATGAGCGAGAGCCGCGATCCGCGCAGATGGCGCATCTCGGCCCGGGGCCGGCGGAACAGGTTCTCGCCCTCAAAGACGACAGAGCCGGCGGTGATCCGCCCCGGCGGACGAACGAGGCGCAGCACCGACATGGCCAGCGTTGTCTTCCCGCACCCGGACTCCCCGACAACGCCGAGCACCTCACCCGTTTCCACCGCGAAGGAGACATCGGACACTGCCTTCGCCGCACCGCGAGGGGTCTCGTAGACGGTCGACAATCCCTCGACCTCGAGCAGGCTCACGGGGCTCCCGCCCCGTGAATGTCCTCGGAGCGCCCTCCCGGGGCGCTCATGCCCTACCACCGGCCAGGATCGGCACCCGGCGGGCCCGCAGGCGCGGGTCGACCCGCTCCTCAAGCGCGTAGCCCACGAAGGCGAAGCCTAGGACGGCGATGGAGACGGCCAGGCCGGTGGGCACCACCCACCACAGCCACGACCCGGTGAGGAATGCCCCCCGGGCGCTGGCGTAGTAGAGGATCGTGCCCCAGCTCTTGTTCGTCGGGTCGCCCAGGCCGAGGAACGACAGCGACGCTTCCAGCAGGATGGCCACGTTGGCCGCTCGCACGAACTGGGCGATGACGAGGGGCGATACTGCGGGCAGAAGGTGACGGCCGAGGAGGTGACGATGACTGCCGCCCATGGCCCGCGCCGCCGAGACGAATCCTTGCTCGCGCGCCGACAGCGTCTGGGCCCGGAGGATCCGCGCCGGCCGCGCCCAGATGACAAGGGAGATGACGAGGGCGGTCGTGGTGAGGCTGCGGCCCAGGAACACCGCCAGCACGATGAGCAGGGGCAGGAACGGGAGGGCCAGGGTGACGTCGACCAGGCGCATCAAGGCGCTGTCGACCACACCGCCGAAGTACCCGGCCAGGATGCCGACGACTGCACCCACGACCACGGCGATCGTGGCGGCCATGAAGCCGATGGCCAACGACACCCGGGTGCCGTAGATCAGCTCGGAGAGGATGTCCTGGCCGATGTCGTTGGTGCCCAGCAGGTGCGAGCCGCTCGGTCGCCCGAAAGGGAGCCCGGACTGCGCCTTCGGGTCGTACGGGGCCAGGACCTTGGCAAACACCGCGGCCAGCACCAGGCCGAGCAGGATCGCCGCGCCGAGCCTGCCCAGTCGGCGGCCCTGGGTGGAACCACCCTCCGGCCACAGCTTGCGCAGCCCGGCCATCAGTCGGCCCAGCGTTGGTTTGGCCGCCATCAGTCGGCCACGGTGGCCGGACGCCGCACGCGCGGGTCGAGGATGGGGTAGAGCAGGTCGGCGATGAGGTTCGAGACGATCACGCCCACGGCGAGCAGCAGGAACGTGCCTTGTAGCAGCGGATAGTCGCGGGCGAGCACGCCCTCATAGATGAGCCGGCCGAGGCCGGGGTAGGAGAACACGGTCTCCACCACCGTCGCCCCCCCGAGCAGGAAGCCAACGTTGAGCATGATCACCGTGGTGACCGGCAGGAGGGAGTTGCGCATGGCATGGCGGAAGATGATCCGGCGCTCCGACAGCCCCGAGGCCTCGGCCAGTAGCAGGTAGTCCTCCCGCATCTGGGCCACCATCGAGTAGCGGGCCACGAGGAACGTGCTCCCCAGGGTCGAGAGGGTCAGCGTGCTCACCGGGAGGATGAGCCGTTTGAGGACATCGCCGGTGAGGGCCAGCCCTCCCTGCTTGCCAATGGACACCGCCCCGAAGATCGGCAGCCATCGCAGCTCGACGGCGAAGATGCCGAGGAGCACCATCCCGAGCCAGAAGACCGGCG
>JANMRJ010000677.1:0-2336 GCA_031370985.1 Acidimicrobiales bacterium | reverse complement strand
CCCGCCGGCGCCGACGCCGGCCGGACCGCGGCGACCAAGCCGGCGGTCACCCGGGCCGGCACCCAGCCGGCGACATCGTCGAGGCGGGCGCTGGCCCAGCCGTAGTTGCGGTACCGGTCGGAGCGGTGGCCGACCATGGCGTCGAGGGTGTTGATCGCCCGGTACCCGAGCGCACCGGGTGCGCCGGCCACCGCGGCCCACAGCGCCGGCGCCACGACGGCATCGACAGTGTTCTCCGCCACCGACTCCACCACCGCCCGGGCCAGCTCCTTCTCGTCGAGGTCGGTCGGGTCGCGCCCGACGAGGCCGGGCAGGAGCGACCGGGCCAGCGGGAGGTCGCCGGCGTCGAGGGCGGCACCCACCTCGGTGGCCGCCGCCCCCAGGGCCCGGCCGGCGACGGCCACCCAGGTGGCCACTCCGGTTGAACCAACCAGTCGACCAGCAGCCAGGCCGAGACCGAGGCCGATGGCGGCGTGGGCCACGCCGGACAGGTGGGCGTCGCTGTAGATCGATCGCTCGACGGCGCGCATGACCCGCCCGAACCCGACGACGGGATGAACCGCCGAAGGGGGCTCCCCCAGGAGCCTGTCGGCCACGATGCCCACCTCAGCGCCGATCACCATCGGGCCGCAGCGGCCAGCAGCCCGGCCGTCTCGCCCACAACGCCGGCGGCGCCCAGGACATCGCCCGTGAAGCCGCCGATCCGCCGGACAGCCAAGGCCATGACCGCCGCGGCCGCCAGACCGAGGGCGGCCACGGCCACAATCGCGTCGCCCTGGCCGCAGGCGGTCAGGACGGCACCGAGCAGCACGCCGGCCACCGGGACCCGACCGCCACGACCCGGAGCGAGGAAGGCGCTGGCCAACCCACCGGGTCGGACATAGGGCACCGAGCGGGCAAAGGAGGCCATGGCCAGGCGCGACGCGCACCAAAGGGCCCCGAGGAGAAATGGCGAGGGCGCCAGGGTGGCCAGTGATGCCCACCGCAACAACAGGACCACCACGGCCACGCCCACCCCGAAGGCCCCGGCTGACGGGTCGGCCATGATGTCCAAGCGGCGGTCGATGGCCAAGGGCGGGAGGAGGCCGTCGGCCGAGTCCACCAGGCCGTCGAAGTGGAGCATGCCGGTGAGGGCCAGGTCGGCGGCCACGACAACAGCCGCGGCCACGGGGGGGGCCCACAGCCGGTCGGATACCCACCAGATCCCACCGAGCGCCAGCCCCATGCCCGCGCCGACCAGCGGGAACCAGGTCAGGGTCGAGGCAGTCGGGGCTGATGCGCCGCCGCAGGAGGTGAGGAAAGCAATGGCGCGGCGCATCAGGCCGGGTCGAGCCTGAGCACGCGTCCGGCCATCACCAGGACCACATCGTCGGCAATCGCAGCCACGGCCTGGTTGACCAGCCCGAGTGCGTCGCGGAACGCACGGCCTGCGGGTGTCGACGGATGGACACCGAGCCCCACCTCGTCACTCACCACCACCACGAGGCCGGCATGCGACGCGAGGACCAGGCACAGGGCAGGTGCGTCGACAGCAAAGTCGGGGGCGCGGGCCACCCAGGTGGTCAGACTGTCGACCAGGACGGTGCCCGAACTAGCGAGGATCGCAGCCACGAGATCGTCGGCTTCAACCGTGGTCCAGGTCGACGGGCGGCGCGCCCGGTGGGCGGCGATGCGCTCGTTCATCGAGCGATCACCGGCGTCGGCCACGCCGGTGGCCAGGTAGGTCACCGGGCCAGCACCCGCGAGGCGCTCAGCCGCGGCCGACTTCCCCGACCGCGCCCCACCGAGAACGAGGGTGAAAGTCACGGGCCCGTCACTGGGGCAGGCCAGCCAGCACGGCGCCATGGACGGCGCGGGCCAGGCGGGCGCCCCACACCGAGCGGGGCCCGCCGAAGTCATGAGGGGGGCCGTCGTCCGGGCAGGCGATGCAGGTGGCGTCGGTGGCCGTACCAGTGCCGGGAACGCCGGCCTCCCACAGGGCCTGGCTCTTCGCTTCGGTGGCCGTCGCAATGGCGTTGACCAGGGCGGCATCGGATAGGCGCTCGGGCAGGAGCACCAGCAGGTTGACCGTGCCGACCAGACTGACCGGGCCGGCGCCGTCGGGCGCCGCCGCCCACGTGGGGTGGCCCAGGCCGACGGTAGCCGAGACCTCCACACCCGAGTCGGTGACCGAAGAGCCGGTCCGCACATCGGCCGCGGTGAGCATGCCTACGCCCCGGCCAGCCAGCCCAAGGGACACCCCCAACTTCGACAAGTGCTGATCGGGGTCGCGCCGCCCATAGCTCATGGGCACCTGTGCGTTCACCACCCACCGGCGCAGGCCGATGCCGCCGCCG
>JANMRJ010000640.1:0-1048 GCA_031370985.1 Acidimicrobiales bacterium | reverse complement strand
CGTGGTCACCACCATCTTCGGGAGCGGCAAGCTGCACCAGCCGGAAGTCGAGCCCTTGTCGCAAATCATCGAGCGGCTTAACGAACGCTTCGGCACCACGTTCGCCGCCTCCGACGCCGTCGCCTTCTACGGCACCATCGCCGAGAAGCTCACGCAACGGGCCGACATCCAGCAGGCCGCGGCGGTCAACTCACCGGAGAACTTCGGGCTGCTCCTGGCCAAAGAGTTCCAGGCCGGCGTGCTCGACCAGCTCGGCGTGGCCGAGGACATGGCGCTGTCCTACATCGACAACCCGACGATGCAGGCCGAGATCCTCACCGCTTACTTGCCCTTCGTCCAAGGACGGGGACGGGTCCTGCACCAGGAGCACTGCGACATCGTCGACCTCCTCGGCCCCGACAAGGAGTCGACCCACCTCGAGTACAAGGCCACCCTCCGTACTCATGAGGCGACCGGCGAGCCGTTCAAGCCCCTTGAGACCGGATCGCTCAAGACAATCGCCGCGTTCCTGAACTCACGCCACGGTGGCACGCTGCTCATCGGCGTGTCTGACGACGGCACCGTCCACGGCCTGGATGGCGACTACGCCAGCCGCTCGAAGTCCGATCAGGACCCGAGGGACGCGTTCCAGCAACACCTGGCCAACATCATCTCGACCGCCATGGGCGACGCCGCGGCCACGAATGTCCGGCCCTACATCCACCACGTTGATGGGCACGACATCTGCCGGGTACAGGTCGACCCTTGCGGCTTCCCTGTCGATGCCAAGGTCATCTACCAGAAGCCCAACGGCCCGAAGGAGATCCGCACCGAGTTCTTCGTGCGGGTCGCCAACAGCACCAAGGCCCTCGATGTCGTCGAGCGCGAGAAGTACGTCCTGGGCCGCTGGCCGACATAGCGAGCCCCCTCGATGCGATCAGCGCTACTGGCCGCCCTTGCGGCGCCGGCGTGAGGCTAGTCACCACTAGCCTGTACTTCTGTGATCCACGAGCGGTCGGATGAAGCCGCTTGGGAGGCGCAGCGGGAGGCGCAGCGCCGCCTGACCGCC
>JANMRJ010000630.1:0-2903 GCA_031370985.1 Acidimicrobiales bacterium | reverse complement strand
TAGTTCGGCATAATTCAGAGTCCTTCGAGGAAGGCGAGGAGCTTGTCGGGCGGGGTGTAGCGACCGGGCTTGGTGTGCGGCGGGGCGGTGCGGTCCAGGGCTCGCTGCTTGAGGCTCAGGTCGGCGTGGAGGTAAGGCCGTGTCGATTCAGGGGACTCGTGGCCGAGCCACAGGGCGATGGTCGTTGCGTCGATCCCGGCGGCCAGCATGTGCATGCAACAGGAGTGCCGGAGCACGTGCGGGCTGATCGTCCGGCCGGCGAGGGTCGGACAGGCGACGGCGGCCGCGGTGGCGTGAAACTGGATGCGCTGGGCGACGGCGTCGGTGCTCATCCTCCGGACTGTGCCCCGAGCGGTGAACAGCGGAGCGGTTGGCGGGCCGGAGTTCTCGGTCAGCCACGATCGGACCGCCTTGGTGGTGGCCGGGTCGAGGGGGGTGATCCGGTCCTTGCGGCCCTTGCCGTGGCAGGCGATGTGAGCACATCGGCCCTCGACACTGGTATCGGCTCGGGTCAACCCGGTCAGCTCGGAAACCCGGAGCCCGGTGGTGACCATGACCAGCATGAGGGTGTGGTCGCGACGGCCCGTCCACGTAGAGCGGTCGGGGGCGGCCAGCAGGGCGTCGACCTCGCTGTCGGTCAGGTAGGTGAGCACGTTCTGGCTGGTGTTCTTGGTCGGGATCGCCAGGACGCGGGCGATGAGCTCCGCGTGTTCGGGGTGGCGAAGGGCGGCGTGATTGAACAGCGAGTGGATGGCGGCCAACCGGGCGTTGCGGGTGCTGACGCTGTTCCCGCGTTCGGTCTCCAGCATGGCCAAGAAGTCGGCGATCGCTTCGGCCCCGAGGTCACCGATGTCGAGACGGTGGGGTTTGATGCCACTGCGCTGGTGGAGGTAGGTGAGGAGGAGCCGGAAGGCGTCGCGGTAGGCGCTGATGGTGTGGCTGCTGGCGCCGCGCTGGCCGATCAGGTAGTCGGTGAAGAACGACTGCAGCGTCGGGGCGAGCGCGGTCATGACCACCTCCGGTGCTGCTGCGCCGTCATCCGGTCGGTCACGATGGCCATCAGCTGGGGACTGGCGGTCAGATACCAGTACGTGTTGGCCGGGTTGACGTGGCCGAGGTAGGTGGCCAGAACGGCGATGCGGGCATCAACATCGACGCCCTGGCGGTGGGCGTCGATGAGGCTGTCGACGGCAAAGGAATGTCTGAAATCATGCAGTCTCGGGGCCGAGCAGCCCGGTCTGGGCTCGAGCTGGCAGTCGTTGACCACGGAGCGGAACAGCGCACGCGCGGTGTTCGAGTTGAGCCGGCCACCGCGCGGCCCGACAAGCAGGGGGGCGGCCGGGGTGGCGGCCCGCACCCCCAGGTAGGAGGTCAACGCGTCGATCGTGCTCTGGTGCAGAGGGACGAGCCGTTGGTTCCCGTACTTGCCGACCACCACCAACAACTGCCCTTCTCGGTCTAGGTCCTCGACATCGAGACCGAGGGCTTCGCCACTGCGCAGCCCCGTGACCGCCACCAGCCCGATCAGGGTGTGAACAGCGGCGGCCATCGGCGCCGGCCGTAGGATGGCGGCCCGGGCCATGAGCTGAACGGTCTGCTCCGGCGTGTAGAGGTAGGGGATGCTACGGACGGTCGGACCGGCGATCAGCCGGTCGGGGATCAGCTCGGCCGCGGCCGGGTCCAGGGCATGGACGTAGGCAGCCAGGCCCCTGACAACGTGTAGGCGCTGGGCGCGACGTCGCTGTCGGACGGCAGCGGTGGCCTGTGCGAACGCGATGGCGTCGGCCACCGTGATGACGGTCACGGCCCGGGCCTCCAGCCCGTCCAGGAAACCGGCGATGAGGGAGTCGTGACATTCCAGCCGGTAGCCGCGGGCCCGCCGCCCGGCCAGGTAGTCGACCGCAGCGGCACGCAGGTCGACGCTCATCGGGCCACCTCGATCGGCCACGGCCGGGCCAGCACGGCCAAGGCAGATACGTCGGACTTCGCATAGACGGCCGTGGCCTGCGGGCTCGAATGGCGGAGCAACTGTCCCGCCTCGACCAGACCACCGCCGCCCGCCAGCACCCGGCACGCCGTGGTGTGCCGGAGCCGGTGGGCGGCCCCGGGCCCGACGATGCCGGCGCGGGCCAGCGCCCGAGCGGCCACACAGGTCACCGCGGCTGCTCCCAAGATCTGATGAGGGGCGTCCACGCCCAAGAACACCTGCCGGTGAACGGACTTCGGTCGACCGCCCCGCACGTAGGCGACCAGCAGCTCTCCTACGTCGACGGGCAACGGCACCTGGTCGCGCCGGCCACGCTTGCCGACCACCACGACGACCCCAGCCCGCCAGCCGATGTCGTCCAGGCGCAGCGAGGCAACCTCGCCGGCCCGCATGCCAAGCCGCCACATCAACGCCAGCATCGGCTCGTCCCGCAGGCGGGTGACACCATCATCGGACAGCCCCGTCCGCAGCCGGACGATCTCCTCGGCGGTGAGCGCTCTGGGCAACGATGTCGCCGTCGGCGCAGCGAAGGTGCCGACGGCGTCGGCCAACGCGGCCTCCACGGTCCCTTCTCGCCACATCCACCGCAACATGGCGCGCACAGCGTTGGCGCCCACCGCAGCGGACCGTGGTTTCTGACCGACGGCCCGACCGGTGACGAACGCCGTGACCTGTCGGGCTGTCACCGTCATCCGCCCCGCTTCATCCGGTGCGTGCACGGCCAAGAACGGCCTGACCTGTGACAGGTAGCTGCGGACCGTGTGGGGAGCCAGACCCCGCTCGGCGCTGAGGTGCCGAGCGAATCGCTCCAGGACGACATCGGTGGGCATCGATGGCTCGACGGCGGGCGGTGCCGGTGCTGCCCCCAGCCCACGGAGGTAACCGAGCAAGGGCCACAGCGCTCGCTCCGACCGCA
>JANMRJ010000600.1:0-2331 GCA_031370985.1 Acidimicrobiales bacterium | reverse complement strand
GGACCTCGGCCCAGTCCTCCACCTGATGCACTCCTTCCTCCTCGACACGAGTTCGTCGTGCTCGAGGGTGCCTGTCGAACTGGATGGGGTGCTCAGTTTTCGACCGGCGAGAAGTGCTCAGTTTTCACCCGGCGTCGACAGGCGTGATGTCGCATCGATTGTTCAGGGGATCCATCGCTTGACCGCGGCAGGAGCCCGGCTGCACGGTTCACGCATGGCTAAGCCGCGAAATGACCGAAGGCAAGCCCGATCGGCATCTCCGCTCCTCAGCCTCGCCCTTCTCTCAGCCGGGCTCGTCGCGTGTGCGCAGCCGTCGATCCCGAGCAGCTCGGTTCGACCCCTCGGCGTTGGCGAGCTGTGGTTACGGAGCATCCCGCCCAGCGGCTTGTGCGCCGGCGGTGGTGCCACGGCGATCATTGGTCTGCATGGATCACCATCGGAATCGCGCCTCGCAAAGCCGGCCCCACGGCCGCTCTCACGCGTGATCTGATGGAGCCGACACTGGTCACGTCCCCAGACTGGTGTAACAGCGAACCGGCCGTGAACGAGAGCGGCCACCGCGTCATCCTCGCGTCGTTGGAGTAGGAACCGACGACACGGAGAAACACCACGATGGCCGACGACAGCATGTCCCTGCTGGAGACCCTGCGCAAGGTCAGCGCCGACGGCGAGGTCGACGTCCTGCGCGAGGGCGGGCGCCTCGTCGCCCAGGCGATCATGGAGGCCGAGGTCAGCGAGCTCACCGGGGTCGCCAAGGGCGTTCCGCTGACCGGGAGGTGGTGACACTTTTCGACACGGTCGGCGTTTCGAGTGACCGGGAGGGTCTGACACTTGGCCACATCACGGCTCCGGGCGGAGCGTCGCCCGAGAAGCGCAAGCCGCACTACGAGTTCCTTGGTGTGTCTCGCTACTGGCGGTTCACCGAGGAGCGGATGAAGCGCATGTACGCGGAGGGGAGCATCGTGCAGGCGAGGCCGGGCGCGGTCCCGCACCAGAAGCGCTACCTCGATGAGATGTCCGGCATGCCCCTCGGCACGTGGTGGGACGACATCCCGCCCGAACAGGCGCAGGGTGCCGAACGGCTCGGCTATCCGACGCAGAAGCCGCTTGCCCTGCTGCGGCGGATCATCGAGTCATCGTCCCGATCCGGCGACGTGGTGCTCGACCCGTTCTGCGGGTGCGGGACGGCGATCGACGTCGCGCAGGAGCTTGGACGAAGGTGGGTCGGCATCGACATCACCCACCTGTCGATCGGGCTCATCAAGCATCGGCTCGTAGACCGCTTCGGGCCCGACATCGCGAAGACCTACAAGACGGTCGGGGAGCCGACCACGGCCGATAACGCGAAGGTGCTGGCGAAGGAAGACCCGTTCCAGTTCCAAGCGTGGGCGCTTGGCCTCGTCGGGGCACGCGTGGCCGGGAGCGATAAGAAGGGGGGCGACAAGACTTAACGACAGCGCCAAACAGACGGCAGGCCCGCCGACGCCGCGGGTCTAGCTGTGATTCCCAGACACGTTGTTGACGAATGAGAGCTTCGCTCCATGGTTTGGGGTGTTCAGCACCCAGACCCGGAGGAAGCTCTCATGGCCCATCGTACGGCCCGTCTCAACGTGTTCGGAAGGCAACTTCTGGTGACGCGGATCGAGTTCGACGGCTGGCCAATTGCCAAGGCCGCTGAAGCCCAAGGCGTCAGCCGGACGACCGCGCACAAGTGGATCACCAGATACCGGGCCGAGAGCTGGCCGGGCCTCGAGGATCGGACCTCCCGACCGCACCGCTCGCCGCGCCTGACGCCACCCGACGAGGTCGCGGCGATCCTCCGGGCGCGGGTCGACCGGCGCTGGGGTCCACATCGCCTGGCACCCTTGACCGGACACCCTCGATCGACCGTGTACGCCGTCCTCGCCCGGGCCGGGTACAGCCGGCTGCGCGACGCCGATCGGCTGTCTGGGGTGCCGGTCCGCTACGTCCACGACCACCCGGGCTCGCTCGTCCACCAGGACCACAAGAAGCTCGGCCGGATCCCCGCCGGTGGCGGGCACCGGGTTCTGGGCCGGACAACCGAGACGCGACGTGCCCGCGGCCGGCTCGGCTACGACCACCTCGAGGTGATCGTCGACGATGCCACCCGGCTGGCGTACGTCGCTCACGTTCCTGACGAGACGGCCCGCAGCGCCAGCCGGGCCCTGCTCGACGCCGCCGTCTGGTTCGCCGGCCACGGCGTCCGGATCGAACGGGTCCTGACCGACAACGGCAAGGCCTATACGAGCGCCGCCTTCGAGCGGGCTGTCGAGTCGATCGAGGCACGGCACAAGCGGACCCGGCCGTATC
>JANMRJ010000579.1:0-1414 GCA_031370985.1 Acidimicrobiales bacterium | reverse complement strand
CTCGACCTCTGGGTCGGACTGCCGCGGGAGCGGGAGGCCACCGTGGCCCGGCTGGCGCCCGGCCGATTCGACCTGACCAATGCCGGCGCCGAGGGACTGACCTTCGTCGCCGCCATCCTCGACACCGAGTCGCTGACCTTCAAGGCATTCGCCAACCCGCCTGGTCAGTTCGATGTCGAGTCGTTCAACGCCCCCGAGCTGCACCAAGCGGAGTGGCCGGCGGCCAACGGGATCGCCACCGCACGAGCCCTGGCCACGTTCTACGGCCAGCTGGCCGAGGACCGGCTCCTTTCGTCCGCCACGCTTGACGAAGCGTCGCGGCCTCAGGTGAGGGGGCCCGACCGGGTCCTGGCCGTCGACACCGCCTTCGGCCTCGGCTTCTCTCTGCATTCCGACGCCTACGCCCGCGGCAGCTTCGGCCACGAGGGCGCCGGCGGCTCGCTGGCCTTCGCCGACCGGACCAAGGGCCTCGGTTTCGCCTACGTGATGAACCAGCTCACCGCCTCACTCGGTGCCGACCGCCGATCTCGCCGGCTGGTGGATGCCGTCTATGCCTGCTTGTGATCCAGCAGCTCCAGCAGGCGTTCCGCCGGGCGGGCGACGACCGCTCGGTCGCCGTGGATCACGATCGGGCGCTGGATGAGGATCGGGTTGGCGGCCATGGCGTCAAGGAGCCCGTCGCGATCGGCGTGGTCCAGGTCGAGCTCGGCGTAGACCGGCTCCCTGGTGCGCACGATGTCGCGGGGGTCGTCGGTGCCCAGCTTCACCAGCACGGCCTCGAGGTCGGCCCGAGTTGGGGCGCTTTCCAGGTAGCGGATGTAGTTGGCCTCGACCCCGCGTTCGGCCAGGATTCCGGCGGCCGTCCGGCAATTGCTGCAGTCAGGGTTGAAGAAGACCGAGGTGCTGGTGTTCGAAGTGCCCATTTCCAGATGACAGTCTAGGTTGGCCATGAACGAACCCTTTGCCCTCGTGACCGGCACGACCGGCTACATCGCGGCCCGGCTGGTGCCCGCCCTCCTCGCCGAGGGTTGGCGGGTGCGGGCCACCGGCCGGCGGCCCCGGCCCGACGACCTCCCGGAGGCGGCCGAGTACGTGGTCGTCGACTTCGTGGTTGATGACCTCGGGCCGCTGTGTGCCGGCGTGACCCACATCTTCCATCTGGCCGGGGCGTCGAGTTCCAAGTCGACCCAGGAGCAGATGGACCGCAACAACATCGAAGCCACGTCTCGGCTCCTTGATGCCGCGGGCCTCGTTGAGCGATTCGTGCACATGAGCTCGACATCGATCTACGGCGAGGAGCGCCAGCTCCCGCTGCCGGTGCGGGAGGATGTCGAGCCGAGCGCCAGCCGGGGCTACGGCAAGGCCAAGTGGGGCGCCGAGCAGGAGGTGTGGGCCCGCAGCGCCCTCGGCCTCC
>JANMRJ010000537.1:0-5699 GCA_031370985.1 Acidimicrobiales bacterium | reverse complement strand
GGAGCGCCGGATGGCCGAGTGCCTGGTTCACGGAGCCGTTCCGTGGGAGTGCTTTACCGGCGCTGCTGCACGCACCAAGATGCGCCAAGCGGAGGTGCGGGCGGCGCTGGCCGGGACGAGCCTCGCCGAAAGGGTGGAGGTGCGGCCGGGGTGGTACTTCTAGGGGGTGACCGAGCGATGATCACCCAGGCGCGCGGCAACCTGCTGGCGGCCGATGTCGAGGCGCTGGTCAATACCGTCAACACGGTCGGCGTCATGGGCAAGGGCATCGCCTTGCAGTTCGCCAGGGCCTTCCCGGCCATGCTCGCCGCCTACGAGCAGGCGGCCAAGCAGGGCGACATTCGCCTGGGCGAGGTCTCCGTGTGGGCCAACGACGCCCTGTCGGGGCCCCTGTGGATCGTCAACTTCCCGACCAAGGGACACTGGAAGGCGAGATCACGGCTGGCCGACATCGAAGCCGGCCTGGCCGACCTGGTCCGGGTGGTGCGTGCGAAGGGCATCACCTCAGTGGCGGTTCCACCACTGGGTTGCGGCAACGGAGGGCTGCGATGGGACGACGTGCGGCCCCTCATCGAGGCGGCTTTCGCCCAGGTGCCCGACGTCGATGTGCGCCTCTACCCCCCCGACGGTGCCGCAGTGGCCGATGCCATGGTCACCGCCACCCGGCGCCCGACTTGGACCCCGGGCAAAGCGGCCCTTGTCCACGTTGTCGCCCGCTACTCCGAGCGGGCGCTCGATGTGTCGCTCATCGAGGTGCAGAAGCTCATGTACTTCCTCCAGGTCGCCGGCGAGCCGCTTCGGCTTCGGTTCGAGAAGGGCATCTACGGACCGTATGCCGACAATCTCCGCCACTCCCTGCGCGCCGTCGAGGGCCACTTCCTGACTGGCTTCGGTGACGCCAGCCAGTCGGTCGCCTCGGCCGAGCCCATCGTCGTCATCCCCGAAGCGGCGGCGGAGGCTGACCGCGAGCTGGCCGCCCTCCCCGAGACGAGGGGCAGGATCGACCGGGTGCTGGCCCTGAGTGACGGCTTCGAGACGGCCTACGGGATGGAGCTGCTGTCGAGTGTCCACTGGGTCGCCGCTTCCGCTGGCGACGCGCCTGTGGTCGATGCCGCAGCGGCCGCTGCGCTTGTGGGTCGGTGGAGCCCCCGCAAGAAGCAGATGTTTGGCCCCGATCATGTGACGGTGGCGTGGGACCGCCTCCGCGACGAAGACTGGCTCCCCTCTCCCGAGTCGTCCTAAACGCATGCCCGTCACGAACGAACGAGTCGGTGAGGCCATCGAGCCTGACCGGACAAGAGAGGCGAACCGGCACTGCTCGAACAACATCTCTGTAACTACGGCAGTCACTCTCCTGGGACCTAGATCGTCCAGATTTTATGGCAAATCTCGCAAACTTCCTGCGATACTGACCCTGTGGCCGAGCCCAAGGAAGCACGTCTACCGTCCGTCCTGATCGCATTCCGCGCTGAGAACGCCCGATCATTCCGCGAGCGGTGCGAGTTCTCGCTCCTAGCGACCAGCATGGCGGAGCGTGACATCGTCCGGAGCGTTCCCTGGCGCGAAGGTGGTTCGCCCCTTGCCGTCCTTCCGGTTGCCGGCATCTTCGGGGCGAACGGCTCGGGCAAGAGTAACGCGCTGAAGGTGATGCACGACATGCGGATGTTGGTGCTCCGCTCATTCCGTCACGGTGACCCCGAGGGAGGCATTGACGACCGACGACCCTTCCTGCTGGATCACGCCGCACGGAGTGAACCAACCCGCTTCGAGATCGACCTCGTGCTGGACGGTACCCGCCACGAGTACGGCTTCGTGGTCAACGACGAGAGGGTTCTCGAGGAGTACGCCTACTGGTATCCAAAAGGCCGCTCCGCGCTCCTGTTCGAACGCCAGGGCGACCGGGTGGAGCTCGGTGCGGTCGAGCGGGCAAAGGGCCGTGCCGTGCTTGAGCTGCTGCGCACGAACGCCCTGTTCCTCTCGACGGCGGCCTCCGCCAATCACCCCGCGCTGTTGCCCCTCTACCAGTGGTTCGGTCGCAACCTCCAGCTCGCCGAGGCTGACAGTCGACCCTTCCGACAGGCGATGACCACGGAGATGCTTGGTGACCCCGAGAGTCGCGCGCAGGTATTGGCGCTTCTCCACGCGGCAGACCTCGGCGTCACGGACGCACGCAAGCACGACATCGACCCGGTCATGCAGGAGCGGCTCCGCAAGGCAGTTCGCATCCTGAGCGGCCTTGACAGCGAGCCGGAGAACGACGAGGGCCCAACCTTCGAACAGCTCGGCGTCGTCTTGGCTCACCGCTGCGCAGATGGCGACATCGAGCTTGACCCCTTCGACGAGTCGTTGGGCACGAGGGTGTGGTTCGGGCTGATCGGCCCGGTCGTGGCGGCACTTCGAGCTGGATCGGTATTCCTTGCCGACGAGTTGGACGCAAGCCTGCACCCGGCGTTGGTGAGCCAGCTGATCCGCCTTTTCCAGGACCCCGAGACGAACCCGTTTCGGGCGCAGCTCGTGTTCAACTCGCATGACGCAACTCTGCTCGGCGACGCTGTCACCGATCGGCTCCTCGGCCGTGATCAGATCTGGTTCGTCGAGAAGCGGAGCAACGGACGCTCGCACCTGTACCCCCTTGTCGACCTTGATCCGCGCAAGCAGGAGTCCGTCGGCAAGCGCTACCTCGCTGGTCGTTACGGAGCGACTCCAACCCTGTCCCGACAGGAGTTCAGGGCCGCAGCCGAGCTCATCGTCGCCGGCAAGGGGTGAGTCCGCGCCGTCAGTCGGGGCCGCCGCGCCGACCGCGTCAGCAGTCACAGCGTCGCTCCATCCATGTGTTCGTCGAAGGAGAGAAGACTGAGGCTGGCTATCTCCTGCCTTGGCGCCGCTCGCTTCGCGATCGCGTGCTGATCACGGTGGATACCTACCGCGGCGCCGCTCCGCTGTCGCTCGTCGAACAAGCGGTCGCCACGAAGAAGGAAACCGAACGTGAGGAGGCTCGCGGTCGGGGCAGCGCATACGACGAGATCTGGTGCATCTTCGACCGTGACCTGCATTCCAACGTGGACGGGGCTCTCACGCTTGCCGAGCGCCACGGGATCGGCGTCGTCCTATCGAACCCTTGCATCGAGCTGTGGTTCATCCTCCACTTCGAGGACCGGACCGCCTCGATGCACCGTCATGATGCCCAGCGTCGCGCTGCGGATCTTCTTGGGTGCAGGAAGGTGCTGACGGCCACCGCGGCCGAAATGCTCGTTGCTCGTTACGATGAGGCTCGAGTCCGGGCGCAGGCGCTCGATGCCAAACACGCCGGCGATGCCTCGCCGCCGCGGAGCAACCCAAGCAGCGATATGTGGCGGCTGATTGACCGGGCACGCGGCGCCCAGACATCTGATGACTGACGGGAGCGAGTTCATGTACTTCCTCCAAGGCGCCGGCTGAGGCCGCGCCCATGCCCATCAGCCAGAAGCGCATAGGCGAGTTCATGTACGAGTCGTTGGTGTTCCTGGCCGGCGCGGAATCGAGGTCGCGCGACGAGCTACTCGCCCACCTCGAGAGCACGTTGGTGCCGACCGCCGAGGAAGCCCATGCCGGGTCTGGAGGGCGGCCGGACTGGCGGACGCGCTACCTCTGGAACACGGTCGGCATGGTCAAGGCTGGCTGGCTGACCAAGAACGGCCGAGGCGTGTGGGCGGCCACCGAGGCTGGCCGGGAATCGGCGAAGGGGGCGCCCCGCACCAGGCCCAGGGCCTCATCCAGCAGGGGCATGGCCTCGGGGGCAGGGGCGGAGCGGGCCCGGCGGACCAGGGCGGCGAAGTCGGCCCAGTCGCAGCCGAACGCCGCGTCGAGCTGGTAGCACCCGTCACGGGACTCGGGCAGGTAGGTCCGGCCGTCGGGCGCGGTCCCCAGGGCAAGGCGGGTGCGGCTGATGGTGCCCCGGAAGCTGGAGTCGGCCACCTCGCCGGCCCGCTCGTCCTCGCTGAGGGGCCAGATGGCGGTACGCAGGCGCTCGGCGGGCACCGGCCGCTCGGGGTGGGTGGCCAAACAGGCCACCACCTTGTCCAGCTTGCGCCGGGTGGGGCGGCGCCGACCGGCCACCACCGGCCAGCGGATGACCACCGGGCCCAGCACCGCCACTCCCGGCGCCCCGGGCGCGGTCCCGCCGTGCAGTTCCGCGGCGGTTGCGGGTCCGTCCGGCTCGGCCGCCTCCGGGGTGGCCATGGCGGCGATCGCCGCTTCCACCGCGTCGGCGTCGACCGCGCAGCCGAGCTCCAGGGCGAGCGGGTGCAGCACGCCCCGGCCGTCGGCGGTTATGACGAGACGCCACTTGGCGCCGGGGACAGGACCGGCGGCCACCAGGCCGGCCCGTCCCGACCGGGCCTCGACCGCGGAAGCGATGCGGAGCAGTTCCTCGACACCCACGGTGCCCGGGGCTACGAGGACCATGGCCGGCGACGGCGCCGCGTCCAGCCAGTCAAAAACGCGCCGGTACAAGGGCGCCGGCGCCGCGCCCGCCGGCCCACCGGCATCACCCAGTGGAGGTACCAGGCTCTCCACGCTGGCCCGCTCCGTCAGGCGCTCGTCGCCGCCGACCAGGCCGAGGGTGGCCTGCGCCGCCCACGGGGCGGTGGCCAGCTCCAGGGCTGCGCCGGCCAGGAACCCCCTGACCAGACCGGCGTCTCCCTCCACCGACAGGGTGCCGGCGTGCAGGATGTTGATGAGGACCGGCCCCTCGGGCGTCGTGCCAACCGTCACCAGCCCCGGGAGCGGGGCGGGCCGGCCGCCGGCCATGGCCCGCAGGTCGGCCTCGGCCACCTCCGCGCCAGCGTCCAGGTGTGACCGTCGTCGGCGGCGACCAGGGGGCCGGGGGCGTCGGGATCGGGCCGGTCGAGGAGCACCTCGACGCCGAGGTCGCCGACCCGCACCGCGGCGACACTCGGCGCCGGTCGCCCGGCCTGGTCCAGCGCGGCCCAGGCGTGACGGAGGACAGGTCCACCCGCTCGGCGATGGCGGACGGGGCTATCGCCACGGCCGCGGGCACCGCCGGGCCCGTGGGGGCCGGGTCGGGCGGCGGGACCGGCTGACGGCGATCGTTGCGGTCCCGGCGAACCCCGGCCAGGCGCATGGCAGCGATACCGGCCGCGCCCAGGGCACCGAGCACCAGGGCGAGTGCCGGCCACCCGGGGCGCCGGCCGGCCGGAGAGGGATCGGCGGGCCGGGCGTCGCCGGCATCGGGGGTTGCCCGTTGCGGACCCTCCGTCGCCACGGCCGCGTCCTCTGCCACACCGCAAGGAGCCAGGCGTCGACGTCCCGGCCCGCGGCTGCTGGGACCACGCCGTAGCCGGTTGTCGCCGATCGTTCCCCCACACCTCTACTACTGGTGCGATCCCGGACCCGACGCGACAGATTTCCTCCGGGACCGGCAATTTGTTGCGGGCGGCCGCCGGGCGCACCAGTAGTAGCGGCGGAGGTGTGCCCATGTCTCATGACCGCGACGAGGTCCTGGCCCGCACCGACCTGAGCGCGCTGGCCGACGAGCTGCTCGGTCCCCACCGGGGCCGGGGACGCTCGGCCACCTGGCCCTGCCCCGATCCCGGCCACGGCGCCCAGACGGGCAGGACGCCGCCGGTGAGCGTGTTCGTCCCGCCCGGTGGCCGGGAGCGCTGGCGCTGCCACGCCTGCGGGGCGGGCGGGACGGCGGC
>JANMRJ010000446.1:0-4458 GCA_031370985.1 Acidimicrobiales bacterium | reverse complement strand
AGTGCGCTTCGCAGTCGGCCCGCCGAGGTTCGACGCCGGCGCCCGCCTTGAAGGCAGGCGAGGACTGCTTCGGGCAGGCCGTCATGGGAGCCAGTCAGTCGGGTTGAAGCCGGACGGCCAGCCAGCTGGTGGCCTCTGCGGTCTCGACGACGGTGTGGGGGACGCCGGCCGGCAGGAGCGCCCAGTCGCCGGCGCCGAGCTCCAGCCGTTCGCCGGCCACATCGAGCACGGCCGCGCCGGCCACGACGACGACAAATTCGTCGTCGTCGGAGAGGTAGTCGTGCGGCACTGCGCTCGGGGCGCTCAGGATCTGTTCGACGACCAGCCTGCGCACGGCGACGATGGGCTCAACCCGCTCCCCGGACGCCGGGGCGTCGGTCGCCGGCCGCAGCCGGCCCGCCCGTGTCGTGCCCATGAGGAGCATACTCGCGCCGAACCGCCAACGAGGCTTGATGGGCGGTCCTCCCCTGACTGGGAGTCAGAGCCATCAGGGCAACCTGCACGTCACACGAACGGCGGGGAGGACCGCCGGCTCATAGTAGCGCTGGCGCCGGCGCGCCGCAGGGTGAATTTCGGCCGGCGGCCGACCTCAGGCCGGCGACCAGACGGTCTCGTTCCAGCGCTCGATCACGGCCGTCTCCCGCTCCCAACCGAGCACCGAGATCGAGGCGGTGGCTAGCGCCAGCCGGGCGCCGTCGTCGGGGGGAAGGCCGACCCAGCGGGCGCCGATGACCCGCAGCACGTGGCCGTGGGCGAACAGGGCCACATCTCCGCCGGCCTGGCGGGCGGCCTCGATGACCCGGTCGGCCCGCCGGCCGACCTCCTCCACGGTCTCCCCGCCCGGCACGCCGTCATGCCAGAGGTCCCACCCTGGCCGTACCTCCCGGATGTCGGCGGTGCGCCGGCCCTCGTAGGCCCCGTAGTCCCATTCCCGCAGGTCGTCGAGGACGTGCGCCTGCTCGCCGAGCCCGGCCAGGCGGCACGTCTCCATCGCCCGAGCGAGCGGGCTGGTGAGGACCCGGGCGAACGTCCAACCCGCCAACCGGGTCCCCAGCGCCTCGGCGTGGCGCCGGCCCACCTCGGTCAGCGCGATGTCGGTGGTGCCGGTGTGCTGGCCGGACAGGCTCCATGCCGTCTGCCCGTGGCGAACGAGCACGACCTGGCCGCCGGCCATCGTCAGTCCTGCTCCCGGGCCTGGCGGTAGCGGCGGATCAGGGCGTTGGTCGAGCTGTCGTGGGCGGGCTCGCCGCCACCCGTGATCTCGTCGGCGATGCGGCCGGCCAGGGCCTTGCCCAGCTCGACGCCCCACTGGTCGAAGGAGTTGACGTCCCAGATCGTCCCCTGAGTGAGCACCTTGTGCTCATAGAGAGCGACGAGCTGGCCGAGCACCGACGGGGTGAGCTTGGTGGCCAGGATCGTGTTCGTCGGCCGGTTGCCGGGGAAGGTGCGGTGGGGCACCTGCTCGTCGGGCACCCCCTCGGCCTGCACCTCCTCCGGCGTACGGCCGAAGGCCAGTGCCTCGGACTGGGCGAACAGGTTCGCCATCAGGAGGTCGTGGTGGTCGCCGACGCCGTGGTTCGGCTCCAGCACGCCGATGAAGTCGCAGGGCACGAGGGGCGTGCCCTGGTGGAGCAGTTGGAAGAAGGCGTGCTGGCCGTTGGTGCCGGGTTGGCCCCAGACGACCGGGCCGGTCTGCCACTCGACTGTCTTGCCCTGGCGGTCGACGGACTTCCCGTTGCTCTCCATGTCGAGTTGTTGCAGGTAGGCCGGGAAACGGGCCAGGTACTGGCTGTAAGGCAGGACCGCTACCGTCTCGGCCCCGAAGAAGTTCGCCTGCCAGATACCGATCAGGCCCAGCAGGACCGGCAGGTTGGCCTCGAACGGTGCGGTGCGGAAGTGCTCGTCCATGGCGTGGAAGCCGGCGAGCATCTCCCGGAAGGCGGCGGTGCCGATAGCGACCATGAGTGACAGACCGATGGCCGAGTCAAAGGAATAGCGCCCGCCCACCCAGTCCCAGAACTCGAACATGTTGGCCGGGTCGATGCCGAACTCGGCCACCCGCTCGGCGTTGGTCGATACGGCGACGAAGTGGCGGCTGACTGACCCCTCGCCGAGGGCGGCGGTCAGCCAGTTCCGGGCCGAGCGGGCGTTGGTCAGCGTCTCAATGGTGCCGAAGGTCTTTGACGACACGATGAAGAGGGTCTCGGCCTGATCGAGGTCGCGTACTGCCTCGTAGAGGTCGGCACCGTCCACATTCGACACGAACCGGAACGTCATGGACCGGTCCGAATAGTCTCGAAGCGCCTCATACGCCATGGCCGGCCCGAGGTCGGAGCCACCGATGCCGATGTTGACGACGTTGCGGATACGCCGGCCGGTGGCGCCCGTCCACTCGCCCGAGCGCACGGCGTCGGAGAAGACCGACATGGAATCGAGCACCCGGTGGACGTCGGCCACCACGTCCTGGCCGTCCACGACGAGTGAGGCGTCGGCCGGCATCCGCAGGGCGACGTGGAGGACGGCGCGGTCCTCGGTCACGTTGATGTGGCCGCCGGCGAACATGTCGTCGATCCGCTGGCGGAGCGCGGCCCGGCTGGCCAGGGCGACCAGCAGCGTGATCGTCTCGGCGGTGAGCATGTTCTTCGAGTAGTCGAGGAAGAGGTCGCCGGCCTCGGCGGTGAGGGTGTCACCGCGTGTCGGGTCTTCCTCGAACAGTTTGCGCATATCGGTCCACCCGATCTGGCGCCGGTGCTGCATGAGGTTGTTCCACTCCGGCGTGCGGGTGTTGGGGGTGGGGGTCATCAGGGGGCTCCTTGGGGACGGGACAGGGGGCACCGTGACGCTCGCCCATACCGTCGGGCATGGTAGCCGTGGGCCTTCAGACGGGTTCGAGGAGCTCGTCCTCCAAGACGAACGGCGGGCGCGCCGCCGGCCGGCACGACGGGGGGGTGATCCCGTCGTGCCGGCCGGTGTGGCCCGCTGTGTGCCATTGGCCTGGGGGGATTCGGCCTAGGCGCCCGGGGGTTTAGCCCTGGGCTGCGGTCAGGGTGACCACCCCCAGGGGGGTGCCCTCCTTGAATGCGGTGACCCCGAAGGTGGAGTTCAGGGCGCTGGCGCCGGTGGCGGTCAGGCGGGCCACGGTGCCCTGAAGGACCACGTCGGAACCCGCCTGGGAGACCGACACGTTGGTGCCGTCGAGGAACAGCAGGGGGACGCCAGCCTTGCCGCCAGCGGTGGCGGTCAGCATGGAGGCCCCGGGGTCGACCACGAAGTTGGTGACCTCGATGGACTTCGTGCCCTTGGTGAACTTCAGGCCGCTGCCCTCGTGGACCACGTTGCCGGCGATGTAGCCGGGCTTGAAGCCCTTGTCGGCGTGGATGGAGGCGAAGCCTCCGGTGATCGGGAAGGACACGGTGCCGGTGGCGGCATCGAACTTGCCCGAGCCCGTCGGGGCGACGCTGACGCCGAGGGACTTCAGCGCCTCCGCGGTGCCGGCGTCGAGTTTGACGGCGGTCTGCTTGCCGGCGAGCCGGGTGACCTGCGCGGTCTTGTCGGCGGCGGGGTCATAGGTGGTGGCCGTACCCTTGGCCACCAGGCGCACCACGCCCAGTGGGGTGCCGGCCTTGAGGGCCGTCGTGTTGAACGCCTTGTTGAGGGCGCCGACGGCCGTTTCGGTCAGCTTGGCTACGGTCCCGAACAGGACAACGTTGCCCGACTCCATGCTCACCTTGACGTTGGCGCCGTCCAGGGAAAGCAGGGGGATACTCGGGCCGATGCCAGCGACGGTGCCGTAGAGCATCGAGTTGCCGGGGTCGACTACGAAGTCGGAGAGGGTCACGACGGTCTTGCCGGCCGTGAGGGTGAAACCGCTGCCCTCGTGGTTCACCGAGCCGACGATATAGCCGGGCTTGAAGTTCGGGTCGCTGTGGATTTCGGCGTAGCCGCCGGTGATCGGGAAGGTGATGGTCGAGGTGGAGGCCTCGAAGGTGGCGTTGCCCGAGGGGGCGACAGCCACGCCGAGGCTCTTGAGGGCGCCGGCGGTGCCGGCGTCAAGGATGACCGACGTGCCGACCCCGGTGAGGCTGGGGATGGCGGTGACGGTGTCGGTCGGCTGGGTGGTGCCCGTGCCGGCAGTCGGGGTGGCGTCCTTGTTGTCGCTGCCGCACGCCGCCCCAGCCAGGGCGAGGATGCCGACAAGCGCGGTGAGGGAAGCCCTCTTTTTCATCTGCATGGTCTCTCGATCCTTTCCGCCTGTCCGGCGAAGTCTGTTGTGGGAGTGCGTGGGGTGACTCGTTGCATGTTCTACGGAGTGGCCGGTGCCGGCGTATGTCGAATGTGGGAGGAAATAGACCGTCGGTCACCGTCGGTCACCGAAGCTGTCATCCGGGCGTAATCCCAGCGGAACACTGGGCCGTCACGAACTGGTGACGCTGAGTGTGAAATATCGCACTGGGCGTC
>JANMRJ010000433.1:0-11373 GCA_031370985.1 Acidimicrobiales bacterium | reverse complement strand
GGCGGTGCCGGCGGTGCCGCCGGCTCCACCGAACGCCCCGAACGCGCTACCGCCCGCTCCAGTGCCCGCGCCGCCGGTACCAACGCCTCCGGCCGCTCCGCTCCCGGCGTTGCCACTCGGGCCGCCCGCTCCGGCCCGATTGCCGGCGATGGTCGCCGACGAGCCGGTCAGAACCCCGCTTCCGGGGGCCGTGAACACCCCCCCACCACTCCCACCGACTCCACCTGGGCCTGAGGGCCCGCCGGCGCCGCCGAAGCCGCCGAACGCGGTGCCGCCCTGCCCGCCACCCGTGCCACCCGAGCCGCCCGTTCCGGAGCCCCCGGCCGCCCCCGCCCCGCCGGGGCCGTTCTGGCCGCCGCCGCCGGCGTCGTTCCCGGAGATCTGGCTGTTCTGGATTGCGAGGAATCCCGCTCCGGTGTGGAAAATCCCACCGCCGTTGCCCCCTCCGCCGCCGGCGCCGCCGGCACCGCCGCAGCCACCGATCCCGCCGAAACCGGATCCGCCGCCGGCGGACGAGCCGCCGGCGCCCCCCACGCCGGGGCCGCCCGGAGCGCCAGGCCCGCCCGGACCTCCCGACCCGCCCTTGCCGGCGCGGTTGGCGGCAACGATGCTGTTCATGAGCGTCAGGGAGCCGGCGTTGAGGATGCCTCCGCCCTCACCGGCGCTGCCCCCTGGGAAGCCGGCGGTGCCGCAGGTGCCCGAGCTACCGGACCCGTTGCCCCCGGCCACGTTCGGACTACCGGCGGACCCCGAACCTGGCGCGCCGGCGACGCCCGCGACACCGGACGCACCGCTGGTGCCGTTCCCGGAGGTGTTCTGCGACACGCTGACGGCCTGCAGCGTCAGCGTGCCATCGTTGCGAATCCCGCCCCCACCGACGCCAGGCGCGGTCGCGCCGAGGGAGAGTGTCAGGCCGCTGAGGTCGACGACAGCGCCAGGGGCCACGGTGATGATCCGGAAAAGGGTTGTCGCCAACGGATCCCGCCGGATGATCGCGCCACCGCCAACGATCGTCGTTTTCGCCGTGTCGGTGAACACTGGCAGCGCCGAGGTAAGAGTGATCGTGCACGAGGTCCCCGTGATCACGATCGTGTCCGGGGTGCCGGGGTTGCCGTTGGCGGCGATGATGTCGGCGGCCAGGCTGGCTTGCGTACACGTGGCCGCTTGGGCGGCCGAGCCCGGGAGTAGCACTCCGACGAGCGAAGCCGCGGATGTCGCCACGAGTGCCCGACGAAGGGTTCTCGTAGGACGGTCGAGCATGTTCATAGCTCACCTCCTGCGAGCGAGCCGCCCGCGCCACCGCCGACAATAGCGCGGGGAGCGGCCCGGAAGCCGGCGAATCTTCGGACGCCGGTTGACCGCTGGCGGCCGTGGTGCCTGCCTGGTCCTACCCCTTCACGCCGTAGCCGGCGAGGGCGGTCGCGGCGTCGGGGAACACCGCCGCCGCAGCGGCGACCAGGTCGGCTTGGCGGGCGATGCGGTAGGCGTTGAGGGACACGTAGACCCGCAGCGCGCAGTCGACCAGTGCGGGGTCGCCGAGGGCGGCGAGGGCCTGGGCGCCTTGGATGTAGACGCCGTCGTTGTAGTTCTGGCGCCGGTCGGCCCAGAAGCTCATCGGCTCGCCCACCTTGTTCTTGGCTACGGGCGGGATGATGCGGGCCTTGAACCGCTCGAGGCGGCCCTCGAAGCGGGCCTCGGCCCAACTGGCCAGGCCCTCGTCGAGCCAGGGGTCGCGGCCCTGGTCGTTGCCCACCAGACCGTAGAACCACTGGTGGCCGACCTCGTGGCTGGTCACGGCCAGCGTGTTCTGGCCCTGCATGACGTGGCCCGGGTACTCGATGCCACCGCCAAGCTCAGGGGTGATGGCAAGGGTGAACGTCGGCCAGGGGTAGGGGCCGAACCGCCGACCGAAGTCCTCCAGGGAGCCGACGACCTTGTCCAGGTAGGCGTTCGGGCCGTCGTTGTCAACGGTGCCCCGGTGGATGCCGACGGTGACCTGCACGGCCTGGGGTGCCATGGCGATCGCCGACACCGTCTCGAACCGCCCGATGGACACGGCGACATCGCGCATGGCCGTAGCGGTGAAGTGCCCGGGTCGGGCGGCGTCGGGCGTGCCGCTGGCCAGGACGCCGAACCCGTCGGGGAGGACCACGGTCAGGTCGAAGTCGGCGGTGGGCGCGGTCGAAGATTCGGCGAACCCGCCGACCGCGGCCTCCGTCGCCCACCCGACGCCGGGCTCCCACGACAGGATCGGGAAGAACGACCCCAGCCGCATCGAGTCGCCGTTGTGGGAGATCCGGTCGTTGGCCTTCCCCGGCACCGTGAGCCGCCAGGTCATGGACACATCGACCGCCTGGCCGGCCCGGAACGTGGCGCCGGCCGTCACCACCAGCGTCGTTGGGTCGGCGAGGGTGGCTGTGGCCGGGCGGCCGGCGATCGTCACCGGGCCGGTGGTCAGATCGGGGGCCACGGGGCCGGCCGGAGGGCCGTTCGGCCACAGGCGGAACACCAGGCGGTCGGTGTCGGTGTCGGGGGTGAACACCACCCGGAGCTGGCCGTCCACGCTGCCATCGGAGGGGTGCACGTCGGCCCGCAGGGTGTACTTCGGGCGGGCGGGATCGGGCCGGGCCCGGGCGGGGATGGCTGGGCAGGCCGGCGTGGTCGCACGCGCCAGACTCGCAGTGGTGGTTGTCGCCGGGACGGTGGACGTTGTCGATGTGGTGGCCCGGCTCCGTGCCGCCGGCGTGCCGTCGCCCGAGATGCACGCGGGCAGAAGGACGGCGAATGCCAGCGCCGCCGCCCTCGTCCTCATCCGGCCATCGTGCCAGCCGTAGGGTGGGTACCGTGCCGCACCTCGTCCCGACCTGCGTGTGGAAGGCGTCGCCGGAACTGCTCCTCGCCCTCGACGGGCAGTTCGGCGAGCCGGTGGACACCTATGTCAACGGTTCCCAGGTCTGGCTGCGCGACGACGGCCCCGCCGGCGAGGCCATCGAATGGCGCCTGCACCCCGTCGGCGGGTACCGCCGGCCGGACGGGCTGGCCACCGAGGAGGTGTTCGACGTGGTGACGGCCGCACTGGCCGGCGGCACGGAGCTGCCGGCGCCGCTCGACCGGCTCTGGGAGGGCCTGGAGGCGTTCGCGGCCTACGACGACGAACTCGAGCCGGCCACCCTGGCCGCGGCCTGTGCCGCGTCACTGGGCATGGCGCCGGACGCGGTCGGCATCGTCGACCACGACCTCATCGGTGACCGCTGGGAGCAGTCGGGGGGCGCTACGTCGATTGTGGCCGCCCTGTTCGCCCAGCTGGGTTAGTCGCGGGTCTTCCCGAACCGCGGCTTGGAGTCGTCGTCGTCCGGTGACTCGTCGGAGGCCTCGTCCCAGACGATGACCGGGACGGCCTCGGTGTCGAGACCGTCGACGAACGCCGGCTCGGACTCGACGGCCACCACTGGGGCGTCCCCGGTTTCGCCGGCCGAAGCGGTCTCGTCCTTGACGAGCGTCACCGTCTCGGCGTCGGTGCCGACCGTCGAGGTGCCGGCCTCGATCAACGCGACGGCCTCGATCACTGCGCCGGCCTCGATCACGACGGCCTCGACCTCGGTGTCCGCCACGGCCGCCTCGACATCGACCTCGTCGGACGCCACCGGCGGCACGATGTCCACCACGGCGACCACCTCGCCGTCGGTGGCGCCGACCTCGCCCTCAGCGTCGGTTTCGGCGACATCGGGCAATTCGGCCGACTCGTCGGCGTCCGAGACGGGCTCGTCGCCGGCGGCGGCCGCGGAATCGGCCTCCTCGGCCCGCCGGCGCCGCCGCCGGCGCGACGATCGATCGATGTCCAGGACCGGTGCGATCGAGTCCTGCTCGATGTCCCCGCCGGCCCGAGCATCGGCCCGGGGCACCTCCTGTAGCGGCGGGGGCGGCTCGCCCACGCCGGCGGGCACCGGCTCGACGAGGGCACTGTAGATGCGGGCCCACCGGATGCGGTCCCCCACGATGCCCATGATGAAGATGCCGGCCACCTCGGCCTCATCCCCCGCCCCGTGGAGCTCCAGCCAGACCGTGTCGTCCGCCGACGCCGATCGCAGGACGGTCAGCCGGAAGCCCGGCTCGGCGTCGAAGATGGCTTGCCAGTTCCGGCGGACCTGGTTGGCGCCGCGGAAGTTCCGGGTCGGGTACATCGGCTGGATGCTGTCGAAGTCCGGATGCAGGCACGCGGAGACGCCGTCCGCATCGTGACGGTTGCAGGCGTTGACGAACTTCGTCACCACCTCCATCGCGTCGCCGGCACCGATTCGCTTGCGTTTCAACAGGGCCATGTGCACCTCATCACCTTGACGGTAGTTCGTCCGGGCGCCGCCACGGCGGGTGACGGGGCCGATCGAAGACGACATCGACGTTCTCGCCCCGTAGCGCCTGGAACGCCGGGACGCTCCAACGGCTGGCGCCGGCCAGCGGTTCGGGCAGGTTGTCCTCCCCGAACCACCCCACATCGACGCACTCCAGGGGGTGCCGGCGGAGCTCTCCGCCGAGGACCCGGCAGTGGAACACGAGTGAGTACAGCGGCACCTGGGTGAAGCCGAGGCGGAGCCCGTCGAGCACGGCGATGAGCCGGACCGGCTCCACCTCCATGCCGGTTTCCTCGAGCACCTCCTTCACCGCCACCTCCGATGCCGAATAGCCCACGTCGGCCCAGCCGGTCGGGTAGAGCCACACGCCGTTGTCGGCCCGCTGCACCAGGAGGATCTCGCCTCTGTCGTTGCCGACGACCGCCCCGACCGCCACCTTGGGGGTCACGTACCCGGCCACACCGGTGCCCACAAGGCGCATCCACTCCTGGACAAGGGGCCCGGCCTCGACCTCACTGCCGCCGACGCTGGCGCCGGCCGCGGCCCGGATGTCGGCGGCGACGTGGAGGATCTCCTCGTAGCGTTCCCGCTCGTACAGGCTGTCGGTGAAGGCCAGGCCGGTGCGGGCGATCCCGGCGAGCGTTTCGCTCCACCGCAGGAGATCCGGAGGCACGGTCACCGGTGAAACGGTACCTGCCGCATCTGGGAGAATGGGAGCGTGGGGGTCCGAGCCGATTGCCGTCACTACTCCAGCCGGTCGCTGCCGACGGGCGACACCGTAGACCGCTGCCGCCTTGACGTGGCTGAGACCATGCCGTTCGCCTGCCCCGACGACTGCGTGTTCTTCGAACCCCGGCCCCTCAGCGACACCGGCTGGACCCGCCCGCCCGAGACCCCCCGGTAGCGCCTCGTTTGGTCACTTGGGGGCGGCATGGCGTCGCGGATTGACCAAACGATGGCGGGCGGGCTGCGGCGTCTCCTAGCTCAGGCCAGCAGGGTGTCGATGTTGGCGAAGAAATCGGAACGGGCCAGCACCTGCTCGCAGCCCGCGGCCCGGGCCGCCTCCATCTCGTCTCGGGCGGTGTGGTTGGCGAAGGCGATGACCCGGGCGTTGAGGCCGCCGAGCACGTCGACCACGCCCGGCTTGGTCAGGTCGACGACAACGATGTCGGCGCCGGCGCACAGGTCGGCGAGGTCGGCAGGTCGGGAGACGAAGACGCAGTCGCCGGCGGCGGCCACCTTCGAGCGGTCCATCAGGTCGGGGACGTACGCAACGATGCGGCTCATGGGGTGTGCCTCCGGCGGTGGGCGAACGCCTTGGCCGCCCCCCACAGCAGGCCGGGTTCGGCGAGAGCGGGGTCGACGTCGGCGAAGTTGGCTGGGTTCAGATCGTAGAGGTCGTCGGGTAACAAGCGGCACTGGATGAGATCGCGGACAACAGACGGGACGCCGGCAGCTTGCAGGACCTCGGTCGGGTAGCGCACCGCCGAGCGGAGCAGGGCGAGGGGGGTCGAGCGCTGGTCGTCGATGTCGGCCGCCAGCAACGTCCGCACCGCGCCGCCCACCTCGTCGGCTGCCCGCTGCCCGGCCTCCCGGGCCGCCGCGAGTACCCCCGGGCCGGGTGGGCCGTCTTGCCACGCGGCCAGGATCCGGACCACGGAGCGCTCTACCCAGCCCGGGAGGGCGCTGACCACTGCATCAGCCAGGGCCCCTGCGGTTGCGGCGGACATAGCATGTGCCTCCACCCGTCCCATCGTAGGAAGCCCAGACCGCCGTGAGTACCCGCCCCCAGCCTGCCCCTCCCGGTCCTGGCCAGGAGTCGGTCTGGGCCTACCCCCGGCCTCCCCGCGTCGAGCCCTGCCGCAGCCAGGTGGAGGTGGTGTTCGCCGGAGTGACCATCGCGGTGACGCTGGCGTCGCTGCGTGTCCTGGAGACCAGCCACCCCCCGAACTACTACTTCCCGCCCGACACGATCATCCCCGGCGTGTTGCGGGGCTCGGTCAAGACGAGCTGGTGCGAGTGGAAGGGCGAGGCCCGCTACTACTCGCTGGTCCACCGGGGAAAGGCGGTGGCCGACGCTGTCTGGACCTATCTCGACCCGTTGCCCGGCTACGAGGCGCTCGCCGGCTATCTCGCCTTCTACCCCGGGATGATGGAGGCGTGCCTGGTCGACACCGAGCTCGTCCTGCCCCAGCCGGGAGGCTTCTACGGCGGCTGGATCACTTCCAAGGTGGTGGGCCCGTTCAAGGGCGAGCCGGGAAGCATGGGCTGGTAGGAGGTAGGTAGCCTTCAGGTCGCGACTCCGCACGGCGCGGGACGGGGAGGAATGGCTGCCATGCCAGGCAAGTTCGTCGTCAAGAAGGGCTCCACCGGCAAGTTCCGGTTCAACCTGGTGTCGACCAACGGCCAGGTCGTCGCCACCAGCGAGGCGTACGAGACCAAGGCGGCGGCGATGAAGGGCATCCGGGCGGTGAAGTTCCTGGCCGCCGACGCCCTGGTCGAAGACCTGGCTGCCAGTGCGCCGCCCAGCAAGGCGACGGCGGTGAGCAAGGCGACGGCGGCCGCCAATCCGGTTGCCAGCAAGGCGGCCGCGCCCACGCCGGCCGGCGGGGCCTATGGCTACGTCGCCAACGTCGGGCTGTTCGGCGGCCCGCCCGAGCGGCGGGGCTTCGGCCAAGCCATCCCGCCCGGAAACGCGGCCAGCGCCAGCCCGTCGGTGGAACTGCCGGCTGGCGGCTCCGTTGGTGCGGTCGTCGCCACTGACGCAGACGGCGCCCTGGCCCAGTACGGCCCGGCAGTCATCCTCTGCGGCAAGCCGCCCAAGGGGACCTTCGGCAACCCGCCGACCGGGCCGATCGTCGTAAGCACGAAGGGCCGGACATCGGTGACCAGCTCCGCGTCGGTCAAGAACCTCGACGCCGGCCCCTTCACCGCCGGCTCGGTGAAGAGCACGGCCAGTGCCGCGAAGTCGGGCGTGAAGGGGTTGGTGGCCGTCGCCAACGGCGTGGTCGTGACCGCCACCGACGCCGCCGGCAACCCGAAGAAGACCAAAGCGGTTCCGGCCAAGCCTGCCGCCAACCTCGCTATCTCCGGCAAGAACGCCATCGGGGACGCGTTCAAGGTGGTGTTCAACGAGCAGACGAAGGCCACGGACGGCACCATCACCGTCGTCGGCGCCCACCTGTACCTCCTGGGTCCCACCGCGGCCGGCGAGGTGGTCATTGCCGAGTGCCACGCCCGTGTGTGAGGGTGAGCCATGCGACCTGCTGGTGCCTGGCCAGGTACCGTAGCACCCGTGCTACGGTACCTCCATGAGCAGGGAGATCACGCAAAGAGAGCTACGGAACGAAAGCGGCGAGATCATGCGCAAACTCGACGAGGGCGGGACGTTCGTCGTCACGCGTAACGGTGTTCCAGTCGGCGAACTCACGCCGATGCGTCCCCACCGCTTCGTCGCCGCTGAGGCTGTCGTCGCCCACTTCCGGGCAGCACCCGCAGTCGACGCGAAGCGATTCCGCTCCGACCTGGATCAGGTCGTGAACCAAGACCCGACGCCCCGTGCCTGAGCCGCGACACCGGCGCGGCCTTCTCGACACGTCGGTCGTCATCGACCTTGAGGCGCTTGACCCCTCGCAGCTCCCCAGCGAGGCGGCGGTGAGTGCTCTCACCATGGCCGAGCTGGCCGCCGGTCCCCATGCGACAACTGATCCCCAGGAGCGCGGGCGCCGGCAGGACCGGCTTCAGCGGGCCGAGGCCACATTCGATCCGCTTCCGTTCGACACCGAGGCCGCCCGTGCCTACGGCCGCATCTTCGCCGCAGTCACGGTCAGAGGGCGCAAGGCCCGAGGCGCCCGAGCCGTCGACCTGCTCATCGCCGCAACCGCCCTCGCCGCCGGCCTGCCGCTCTACACGCGCAACGGCGATGACTTCCGGGCACTCGACGACCTGGTTGATGTCGTCGTCGTCGTCCAGGTCATGGTGCCGGGGTTCCTAGACCGTTCCGAGATGGTCCGCGCCGCACTCGGTCGCCACCACCTTCGGCGACGATCCCCAACTGACGACGACCTCACGGGCGAGGAGTGGCTGTCCTCGATCGCGGACTGGGGACCTACCGAGGACTGGTCGGGTGGGACCGAAGGCGCACTCCGAGCGCGGCCACCGAGCTGACTGTAAAACTAGGCGCAGGTGTATCGTTGGTGTATGTCCCGCACCAACATCGACCTCGATGAGGAGGCGTGCCGTGTGGTCATGGAGCGCTACCACCTCTCGACCAAGCGGGCCGCGGTCAACTTCGCGCTGAGGACCCTGGCGGCCGAGCCCCTCGATCTGGACGTGGCGCGCCGGCTGCGAGGGTCGGGGTGGGACGGCGATCTTGGATTACGACGAAAGCCTCAAGCGAGAGAGACCGCAAAGATCAACGAGACGAACCTACGGACCCGAGATCCTAACCGAGACCTACAGCGCTGGCACGAGGCGCATCCAGACGAGCCACCCAAGTCACTCACTGACGAAATGCCATTGCCGCCACGGACCGCTGTTGCTCTGCTCGGCCACAAGCGCTCGCTGGCTCTTCGTGAGTTCGCGCTGAGCATCGAAGCGCTGGAGCGCTTCGTCGCCGGGGGCCGCTGTACCGGGTCCACGAGTGCGTCTTCGGCGTCCTCGCCCCTGGAGAGCGAACCGGTCGACCCGCGGATCGAGTCGACGATGTCAGGCTCGGCGGGGACCAGGACTCGACCCCGTTCAGGCCCGTTGGACCGTCACGTCGACCGCGTAGCTGGCGAGGGCTCGAAGGTCGGTGAGGTCGCCGCTCAGCACATCGCCGCCGGGTTCGGCCATGGCGATCACGAGGGCGTCGACCGCGGACCCCTGCCGAGCGTGGCCTCGAAGCGATGCTGCCCTTCTCGCGACTCGTTCGGGGACACGTTCGACCACATCGCATGTCTTGAGGAAGCGGTTCACGCTGGCATCCGTGCGCTGACTGCCCGTGAGGGACTCAACGAGGACCATCGATGGCACGACCGGCGGCCAGAGGCCGTCACGCTGGAACGCCCGAATCACGGCCAGGGCATCCGCGTTTCGGCGCGCCAACCTGCTTACCCCTCCCGAATCGAGGACCAGGGTGCTCAAATCGCCTTCCTGCGCCGGCTGCGCCCGCCGATCTCAGCGGCCAGACGATTGGCGCGGGTTGTCGCCTGGGGCGATGGCTCGCCGACTTCCCTGAGGAGTTCCTCGACGTACCGGTCAGTCTCAGCCAGGAGTTCCTGGCGATGAAGCTCCGCTCGCACGGCGTCCTGAAGGAGCTCTGAGGCCGGAAGATGCTGCTCCTTCACCACTCGGTAGAGTTCGTCCGGGAGATAGACCTGCATTCTCGGCATACGCCTAGTGTACATACAGTCTGGTCCGCCTGAGCCGATGCGAGAGACGATGCGAAGTGCAGGGACGGACAGACCTGCGACTGGGCTCGAAGGCACAGCGGGGTGCGAAGATCGCCGACCTCTTGATCGCCGCAGCAACCGAGGTTGCTGGGATGGTCGTGCTCCACTACGACCACGACTTCGACCTCATCGCCGAGATCACCGGCCAAAGGGAAAGGACGGAATGGATCTTGCCCGCCGGCACGGTGTCGTAATCGACGAGCGCTGCCCCCCGGCCACAGCGTCGCGGGCGGCACTCTCCCGAACAGTCAGCCCTCATGCACCGCGAGGCGAGATGCCAATGCCAAGACGTTCCCGAAGGTAGGCATCAGTGGCGCGCTCGAAGGCCTCCGGCCACTCGCCACCGGTCTCCGCGACAAGGGTTCGCGCCAGCGGTAGGTACTCGGCGGCCGTCGCGAGGTGGGACGCGAGGATTCCCTCCCTGGTGGGCAAGGGTCGAGGGAGCTGGATCGACGAGCCGCAGGCTGACCACCTTGTCGCGCAGGCATCGGCCGTAGACCCAAGGGGTGATCGCAGTCGCCCAGGCATGCCAGTCGTCGATGAGCGAGCGGTGGGCATCGTCATCAACGACGGCAACGACGAGGTCGAGATCCGATGATGCGTCGGCCTCACCCCGACCCACCGATCCCACCACGAACAGCGCGACGGCCCGGTCATCGGCGATGAACAGCTCCACGGAGCGATCCAGTAGCTCCTCGTACTGCCGAGGCATTCCGAAGGACTGCAGGTCGATGGTCGCCATGTCGGCATCATCGTCCAGGCGAAATCACGTCGGCGGTATCCCGAGCCGGTGGTGTGGGCCGCGAGTCCAGGCCCAGGCCTGGGCGACAACCGCCGATCCTTGAGACGGCCTCCGCGGCAGTAACCCTACGGTCTGACGCCGGCCAGGGACCGCCCGACCAGCTCGGCGGGCACCTGGTCGATGGTGCAGCTCAGGCGGATGCGGCCGGGGAGGATTTTCGCCTCGGCCACGCACGGGACGAGCGGCAGCTTCGGGATGCGCAGGGCCGGCACCGCCAGGCCGGCCACCGAGAGCCGAAGCGCATTGTCGGCCACCGACGCGGTGGCGGTGACCGTCTGGCCGGCGACGCGTACCTGGGCCCTGCCGGCGAGGAGGGTGATGTCCACGCCGAGGCGCTCCGATAGCTCCGCTGCGGTGACCTCGGCGATGGCGGTGCCCCGCTCCAGGGACGAAAGCACCACCTGCCGCTCGGACAGCAACCGGTCACGGTCGAAGGTCACACCGCGGAGGTCGACGGCGACCCGGGCGAAGGTCAGCCCCTCGACGGTGACATCGGCGGCCCCCACCGTGATGCGGGAGACCTGACCCGAGGTCAGGAGCCGCCCCACGAACGGGAACGACTCGATGCTGGCGCTCGTGGGACCGCTGATCGTGGCGCCGGCCGGTACGGCGGCGGTCGCCATCCGGTCACGGAGCTGGCCCTCGGCTACCGACCGCACGGCCAGGTCGGCGGCGACCAACAACCCGAGCACGACGGCCAGGAGCAGCAGCTTGCGCAGGAGCCGCTAACTCTCAGCTCTCGCGACGATCAACATGGCGAGAGCTCAGCTCTCGACGATCAACATGG
>JANMRJ010000430.1:0-1616 GCA_031370985.1 Acidimicrobiales bacterium | reverse complement strand
GTCGAGCGCGGGCCGAGGTTCGAGCCGAACCCAGGACTTCCCGCCGTTCAATGAACGGAGCAGCCCGCAGGCGCGTGTCCGCATGTCCACATAGGACGCCACGATCCTCAGCGGGTTTTCCGGGTCGACGGCCAGGGTCGGGCCGGAATAGGTGCGCAGCGGGTTGTCATCACCCTTGGTGGCCTGCACTGGCTGGGTGAGCTTGGGTGGATCGGCGGCGTTGGCCCATGGCTGGGTCACCGCCAGAATCATGGTGCCGACGACCACCGCACGACGAATAGCGCGTGACTTCCTCATCCGTGCCCCCTGCTGGCTTCGACGCCGGCCGCGGAGGCCGGAGTGAGACGGTTGTGTGCGAACCTACGGACGCGCAACCTCGGGCGTTGTGCCCGCATCACGCTGCCGGCCTGTGACAAGTGCAGCCGTCCCGGCCAAGAACATCCCGATACCTGCAACTCCGAGCGCAGCCAGCGCCAACGCCCCGAACCCGACCGAGGTGTCGGTGACGGTCAGCTCGGCCTGCCGCTCGGCCGCGTTGACGCCTCTCGTCGCGCCCAGGACCGGCGCCGAGCCGCCGTCTCCGACGACGGAGAGCAGCACCCGGACCGGGGCGTTGCTCACCTTGCCGTCCGGAGATGTCTGGGTGGCGATCACCACGTAGTCACCGGGCTTGGTCCCTTCGGGCACCGTGAACGTGCCATTGATGGCGTTGCCGAACGGCGCGGACGCGCTGGGCGTGAGGGTGACCAGCGCCGGCGCGGAAAGGGAGCCAAGCCGGATACTGACGGGATCGGCTTTGGCGAAGCTGAGGCCCTTCACCCCGACCTCCTGGCCCGCCTTGGCCGTCGCCGTCGACAAGCTCACCGACGCCCCGGACACGCAAGCCCAGGCGGTTGCCGCCATGACCACGATGCCTACGGTCACCCCGCCGAACGCCGCCAACAGACGCCGCCTTGCCATATGGACCCCCCATAGCTCGAACGCGAACCACCGATGACTCTGCGCAAGTACCATCCTACTTCGACCCACCGCGCCGGGCAATGGCCCCTTTGGTTGAGAAGGAGTCCACGTGGAGGAACGCAGCCCGGCCGAAGTAGTGCGGATGTGCCAGGACGAAGGGGTCGCGATCGTCGACTTCCGCTTCTGCGACCTGCCTGGCCTCATGCAGCATTTCTCGGCCCCGGTCCACCAGCTGACCGAGGAGGGCTTCGAGGACGGCTATGGCTTCGACGGATCCTCGATCCGGGGGTTCCAGGAGATCCAGGAGTCGGACATGATCCTGGTGCCCGACCCCAACACGGCGGTGATCGACCCCTTCCGCCAGCACAAGACTTTGAATTTGAACTGTTTTGTCAAGGACCCGCTCACCGGCGAGTCCTACTCCCGTGACCCCCGGTACGTGGCCAAGAAGGCCGAGGACTACCTCACCTCCACCGGCCTGGCTGATACCGCCTACTTTGGGCCCGAGGCCGAGTTCTATATCTTCAACGATGTCCGGTTCCACCAGGACCAGCACTCGGCTTCCTACGCAGTCGACTCGGTGGAGGGCATCTGGAACTCGGCGCGCGATGAGAAGCCAAACCTCGGCTTCAAGCCCCGCACGAAGGAGGGGTACT
>JANMRJ010000353.1:0-2233 GCA_031370985.1 Acidimicrobiales bacterium | reverse complement strand
GGTGGAGGGCCGTCAAGCGGTCGCCGAGCTGCTGGCCGCCCGCAGGCGCCAGGTCATCGATGTCTGGATGGCCACCGAGCTCGAGCCTGCCCCGATCCTCGACCGCATCGAGCAGCTGGCCACCGAGGCGCGGGTACCGGTGCGAATGGTCAGTCGCAGCCGCCTCGACGCCGCCGCCGGCACCGACGCCCCCCAGGGCGTGCTGGCCCACGCCCGGGCGCTGCCCGAGGCCGACCTCGACGACCTCTGCCGCCCGCCAGCGGGCAGCCCCAAGCCCTTCCTGCTCGCCGTCGACGGAGTGACCGACCCCCACAACCTGGGTGCCCTCCTCCGCAGCGCCGAGGCCGCCGGCGCCACCGGGGCCGTGCTCGCCCGCCACCGGGCCGTCCACGTCACGCCCACCGTGGCCAAGGCCGCGGCCGGCGCGGTCGAGCGCGTGCCGATGGCGATCGTCGCCGGTATGCCCGCCGGCCTGGCCCGGGCCAAGGGGCTGGGGTGCTGGGTGGTCGGCCTGGCCGGCGACGGCGAGCAGTCACTGTTCGACGGGCTGGCCGTCGCCGATGAGGCCATCGTGCTGGTGGTGGGGGCCGAGGGCGCGGGCCTGTCGCGGTTGGCCCGCGTCCGCTGCGACATCGTGGTCCGCATCCCGATGCGTGGCCGGCTCGACTCGCTCAATGTGAGCACCGCCGGTGCCCTCGCGCTCTTCGAGGTCAGCCGGCGACGGTAAGCGGCCGGCGCCCGTGCGCCCAGCGAGTTCGGCTTCTCCGGCCCAGGCCGTTGACAGGCTGTCCTGGGCTGACTAGAAAGTGGCGTCTAGCTGTAGTCATTTCTCACCTACTGACACTCGAACCCGCCGTCGGGAGACACCGTCCCGGGAGACACCGTCGTAGGAAAACACCGCCGCAGGAACACCGTCGCAGTAGCCAGGAGCGTTGGATGCCCCAGTCCACGGAAGCCGCATCCGACCTCACCGACGAGATGCTCGTACGCCGCTTCCACGAGGGTGACCTCGAAGCCATCGACGTGCTTCTGACCCGCTACCGGCGCTTCGCCCGGGCCAAGGGCCGAGGCTACTTCTTGGCCGGCGGCGACACCGACGACATCGAGCAGGAGGCGCTGATTGGCCTGTTCAAGGCCATCCGTGACTTCCGCCATGGCCAGTCGTCGTTCCGGGCGTTCGCCGAGTTGTGCGTGACCCGCCAGATCATGACGGCCATCAAGCTCGCCTGCCGCCTGAAGCACCAACCGCTGAACCGCTATGTCTCGCTGTCCGGCCTGCGGGTGATCGACGATCCCTCCGAGCGCCTGACCGAGGCGCTGTTCGACCAACGGGTGCCCGACCCAGCTGACGAGGTGGTGAGCCTCGAAGGCCAGGCCGCCATGCGGGCTGCGCTGGCCGAGCTGCTCTCCACCCTCGAGGTTGATGTCCTGCGCCTCCACCTCGACGGGTGCTCCTACTCCGAGATCAGCATGCGCCTGGGCCGTCAAACCAAGGCGGTGGACAACGCCCTCCAGCGCATCAAGCGCAAGCTGGAGGCCCACCTGGCCGCAGCCACGGTCGCCCGGAGCGTGCCCGCGGCCTGAGCCGTTTATCAGTGGAGTTTGGTGGCGATGGAGCCGGTGGTCGGATTCGAACCGACGGCCTGACGATTACAAGTCGCCTGCGCTACCGGACTGCGCCACACCGGCGTTGACCCCACGGTAGCCGGGGGTCCTTGACCTGGGTGCCAGTTCCGGGCAGCCTGGCGCGGATGCCTCTCACCGATCGCCACCGCGCGATCCTCGACCTCGAGCGCACCTGGTGGTCGCAGTCGGGCCCGAAGGCCGCGGCGATCCAGTCCCGGATCGGTCTTTCGCCGACCCGGTACTACCAACTATTGGGCGAGCTGATCGGGTCTGCGGAGGCTGCCGCGTACGACCCGCTGGTCGTCCGGCGCCTCCGGAAGCGCAAACGCAGCCGCCGGCGCGCCCGGATCGAGGGCGGCCGCATGGCGCAGGGCCCCGGCCGGTGAGTCCGCGCAAGCTCCCCGGAGCACGCCCGAACCGCCGCCCCCCCGCGGGCGCCGCCGCCACCTCCTCGGGTACGAGCGCGGGCGCCCGCGGCGCCCTCCTGCTCGGCGTGGCCGTCATCCTCGGCATCGTCCTGCTCCAGAAGTTCGACACCAGCACCACCGTCGTCTCCGGGCCCAGCCCGGCGACGACTATCGCCAAGGGCGGCACCACCACCACCACC
>JANMRJ010000307.1:0-1650 GCA_031370985.1 Acidimicrobiales bacterium | reverse complement strand
GGCAGGATACGGGTGGCCCCAACCTGACCATGCGGATCAGCGCGATCGGGCCGACCGGCATGCAGACCGACTCGACCGATGTCGCGGCACTGCCGTCGCTGCCCCTGACCGAGGACGGCCAGCCGAGCCTCACGACCGACGTCGACACGTTCAGCGGTGGTCGAACCGGGCTGCTGGCGTTGGCCCGCCGGAACGGGGATGGGTATCGATTCACGCTGTCCACGATTGACATCGAGGGACGTCGCCTCGGCGCTGCCGTGCGGATCGGTGACGCCACGCCACCGCCGGCACCGAGTCCTCCACCACTGACCGCCTCCGACGACCCCGCGGCCGGTGGCCCCGACTACCTGTACCTCGACGGACCGCATATCCGCATCGCGCCCGACGGGCGGACGGCCTTCATCTGGGCCCTCGTCCAGCGGGCCAACTACTCGCAGTCCGCCACGTCATCGGCCATCCACGCCTGGCGGGTCGCGATCCGGCCCGACGGGTCGATCGGCGAGGTGTCGGATGCCCCCGGCCTGCGCGCCATGCCGATGTATTGCGGCACGGTCGGGTTCGCAACGGCGGATCGACTGGTCTGGCTCTGTCCGCGCCTGGCGACAGACCAATCGACCTTCGACGGCGTCTGGCAGCTCGGCACGCTCGATCTCGACGGGAACCCTGCGGGCACGGTCGAGCTGAGGCTCGGGACCGACGGATCCAACGGATATGTCGCTCAGCCGCTCTTCGATCGGGCCAACGGCACCGCCTACGTCTGGGATGGATCGGGCCTGACAATCGTCCGGATCGACGTCCACACCATGGCGGTCGAGCGGATGACCTTCGATCCCCTGGCCGAATCCTCGACCGGCCTCGCGTCGGGAGGCGGAACCGCCCCGGTCGATTGGCACTCCACGAACTCGGCCGTCACCCAATATGGGTTCAACACGATCAGCGGCGGGCTCGACGGCCAGCGCCTGTACGCGGTCGGGTTCGGCGCGCAACCGAGCTCCAACACCGGCAACCCACCCAGCCTCGGGATCTTCGTCATCGACCGCTCGACGCTCGCCCTGGTCGATCGATGGGCGGCCGCGGCGGATTACGTGAGCGTCGCCGCCCTGCCGAACGGCCTCGTGGCCGCGTCGGGCCTGCCTGGCGTGAACGAGCACGGGCAGCTCGCACCGTGGGAGGCGTCGCTGACGATCCACCACGCCATCGACGGCCGGATCCTGGTCCGATTCGGGCAGCTCGGCAGCGACAACCCGCCGGTCGTCGTCGGTCGCTGAGGCGTGCCGCGCACACCCGCCCGCGTCGACGCGTCGAGCCCGGGAGCCCGCTCGTCCGTACGAAATCGACCGCCGTCGACGATCACCTCCACTTCCGGCCGCGTCCGTTCGATCTCGGATTGCGAAACCGGATGATCGGGCCGGAAACGGACATCGATTCGGACGCCTGACGATTTCGGAATCTCTCCCTCACGTGGTGAGACCGACAAAATCACTGAGCAGTTGTCGATGCCACATTCACTGAGCACTGACAGACTGACGACAAGCGTCAATTCCTCTGATATCCTCCGACCTCGCCGCAACTGGACCCGTGGTGTAGCGGCCCAACATGCCAGCCTGTCACGCTGGAGATCGCCGGTTCGAATCCGGTCGGGTCCGCCAT
>JANMRJ010000278.1:0-8090 GCA_031370985.1 Acidimicrobiales bacterium | reverse complement strand
GGCCGTCGAGGCGCCGAGGCAGGTGACCAGCGGCGGCAACCCGTTGCGGACCTTCGACATCCCGGCACTGGCCGTGGACCCTCGTGACCCGAGCACGGTGGTGATGGCGGTGGGTGACTCCCGTAACGGCGGATGTGGGCTGCGCGTCTCCCGCGACGGTGGCCTCTCGTGGACGACGACGGCGCAGACGCTCCTCGCCGAGCCCGCCGACTTCTGCATCCAGCGGGCATTCGGGCCGGTGATGCGGCCGGTCCTCGGCTCCGACGGCGTGCTCCATGTGGCCATGCCGACCTCGTCGCCGGCCACCGACGCGGCCAACGGCCCAATCGGCATGGTGGTGGCCAACACCTCTGACCTGGGGGCCACCCACGAGACGGTCACGGTGGCCAAAGGCGAGACCACCCAGTTCAACCCCGCCGACTACGGCGCCCAAGGGCCGGCCCAGGAGGGCAACAGCTGGAACAAGTTTATGGGCATGGGCGTCGACCCCCGCAACCCCAACCGCCTGTACCTGATGTGGCGCTGGCTGGTGTGGGGTAAGGACCTCCGCCAGCTCCAGGGCGACTTCGTGGTCCGGCCCTACTTCTCCACCTCCGACGACGGCGGCCGGACCTGGACCAAGCCGATCGACGTGTTCAATGTCACCAGAGGAGAGAAGGCATTCGGCTCGGGTGCCTTCTCCCTCGTCGTCGGCCCCGATGGCACCGTCTACGGCTTCGCCAAAGAGAGCGTCAAGCCAGTGCCGACCGGCCAGACCGCCCCCGTGGCCCGCCACCTGATGTTCAAGTCGACCGACATGGGCAAGACCTGGGACACCAGCGCCCTCGACGAGAACGTGGCCCGCAGCGTTGCCCCCAACGGGAGGGTGGACGTGGCCTGGCACGACTTCCGCAATGATCCCTTCTTCTTCCCGGGGAAGGAAGGGGACATGGGCACCGCCGTCGGCCAGCGCTACTGGGACGTGTATTACGCCTACTCCAACGACGCCGGAGCCACGTGGTCCAAGAACCTTCGGGTCACGAACCCGTCGATCGACGCCAAGCACGGGGCCACCTTCAACAACATCGACACCAGGGGCCCGATCGGGATCGCCTCAACCAACAACGCGGCCTACGTGGCCTGGGCCGACTCCAGGGCCACGGTCGACCAGAACGAGGCCGAGGACGCCTACATGGCCCGCGTCCGGTTCACAGGCGTGACCCAGCTGGGCGCCTCGTCGGCGATGTCCGGCAGTACCAAACTGTCGTGGGGGGTCGTCGGTGCCGGTCTCGCTCTCGCTCTGGGAGGGTTGGTCCTCATCCTGGGTGGCCGGCGGGGCGCCATGGCACAGCCCGAGCAGGCGGTTGTCCCCGGGAGCGGGTCCCAATCGGCTGGTCGATGACACCTCGGCGCCGGCTACTCACGGCTTGGCGCCGGGCCCGGTCATGATCCGGTGGCTGCGTAGGAACTCTCCGGTCAGCCAGCCGAGTTGGCCGACACCCGCGGCCGAGACATCCAGTGCGGCCATGCCGGCGTCGGTCAGCTCGTAGACCCGCCGGGCCGGACCCCTTCCCGGGCCAGGCGGACGGCGTCGGACGGCCAGCACGATGTCATCGGCGTGGGGGTGGACCCAAATCAGATCGTTGAGCCCGGCCTCCAGGTCGGCGACCAAGACGATGTCGTCGGCCGCGGCGACCCCGTAGCGCAAAAGCAGATCTTCTGCCGCTGGCTGGGGGTCTTTGTGAGTGTCTTGCCCGATCCACCCTTCCCGGTGACGGCGATCTTCACGTCCTTGCCTCCAATCGCAGTTCTCCCCCCAAGGGAGCGGTGGTGTTCGCCGCCAGCACCCGGGTCACCAGGTCGTCGATGGCGCAGATCGCCGGCGAGTCCGGGCAGGCGTCGAGCGGCGACAGGCCTCTGCGCTCGGCCTCTCTTACTGCCGGATCGAACGGGATCCGGGCCCACGGAGCCAGGCTGCCATGGTCGGCCTCGTCCCGGTACTGGCTGGCCACGATGAGAGCGTTGACATCACTGACCATGGGAAGGAGGCGCCGGGCGGTCATGGCCGATCGCCAGGCCGGCCCGACCACCACCATCACGTCGCTGGCGAAGGCGTGGTAGCGCTCGAAGGGCGTGGTCGGCCCCGCTTCGAGGTCGGCCACGACATCCCAGTCGGGCGAACCCAGCCCGAGGAGCACCTGCACGATGGCGGGGACAGACTGCTTGGCCGCCAGCTTGAACGGAGAGTTGATCTTGCCGACGCCAAGGAACCGGACGCCATCGGGTCCCAACATGGAGAACCGCTCGATCACTTCCGACGGACTCACGCCGCCCGCCAGCTGCCAGCCGTAGTTGGCGCCCTCGTGCTCCTCGATCGCCTCCGCCGGCAGCCCCGCCTCGGTGGGCGCCATCCCCAGGCTCATGGCCAGGCCCGGATTGGTATCCAGGTCGGCGGCCAACACCCGGCGGCCCCGCCGGGCCAGAAGTCGTACCAGCGTGCTGGCCAGCACGGTCTTGCCCGCTCCGCCCTTGCCGATGACGGCCAGGCGGAGCCCGACCCGCGGGCGGGCCAGCGCCAGCGTCGTCTGGTCGAACCGGGCCAGCTCGGCCTCGACCAGGCCGCTCTGAGCCCGCAGCGCGGCCTGGTGCTCAGCGATGGCCGGCACTGCGCCGTCGAAGCCGACGCCGGGGATCCAAGGCTTGAGATAGCGCTGGTAGCCCGGAACTTGTCGTCGCAGGGCCAACCACCCAGCGCACCGGCTGACCGGGTCGGCAGTCCGCCTGACGACGGCCGCGTGCGCCTCCAGGACGCGGATCTGGCGCGCCATCGTCTCGATGGCCCAGAGATCGCGCGGGGTCAGGCTCCTGCTGCTCACGTCGCTGGGGAGGCTGGCTCGGTGGGGGAGCCGGGGGCGCGGCTCGAGCGACGGCCGGCGAGGGCCAGCAGGAGTCCGCCGACCACCAGGGTTACCGCCGCCCCGAACCCGCCCCACACCCAGCCGGGGCGGCCGCTGGTGGTGGCCGATGTCGGTGTCGCCGAGTAGCGGATCCTGGCGAAGTAGGCGTCCTCGGCGTCGCCGTTGGCGTCGGTGGCTCGTGAGTCGGGCCAGGCCAGGTAGGCCATGGCCGAGGTGGACTGAAGGCCAATCGGCCCCCGGGTGTCGATGTTGTTGAACGTGGCCCCCTGCTTGCCGTCCACGGACGGGTTGGTCACCCGCATGTTGGGCGACCAGGTAGCGCCGGCGTCGGTCGAGGACGAGTAGTAGACATCCCAGTAGCGCTCTCCCCGGTAGAACTGGCCCACCTGGCGGGGACCGGTCGGGTCGTTGCGGAAGTCGTACCAGGCCACGTCCACCCGCCCCGTCGGGGCCACGGAGATGTTGGGATAGAACTCGTCGCCTCGATCCGCTGGGGCCTGGGCATCGTCGATCTTGGCCGGCTTGCTCCACGTCTTGCCCGCGTCCGTCGAGGTCGTGACGAACACCTTTTGGGGTCCCGGGGGTGGCTTGTCCAGCGACATGTGCGGCGGCCCCACCCCGTAGACGACGTAGAGTTTGCCGTTGCGGGGGTCAACCGCCGCCTCCGGACTGGCCTGCAGGTTGGGACCGCCATCGTTGACAACGCTCGTCGCCCATGTCCTGCCCCCGTCGACCGACTTGAACATCAGCACTCGAGGATTGGGGTTCGTCTGGCCGGGCGGGGGCGACTTCAGCAGCTCCTTACTGAAGCCGTAGATGTTGCCGTTCGGTGCGACCACCAGCATGGGAGCCGAGGCCCCGTAGACCTGCACGCCCTTGCTCACCGCAGGCAGGTCGATGGGCGAAACCCACGTCTTGCCGCCGTCCTCGGAGACGGAGAAGTAGGGCCGGAAGGGTACGTCGCCGGAGAGGGACTGGAGGTTCTTGCCATAGGCGTACCAGCGCCACCCGGCGTAGACCCGTCTCGGGTTCTTGGGGTCGACGGCCAGGCTGGGAAACTTGTGCCACGAGGTGCCCTGTTGGGCCGCGCCCTGACCCCCGTAGTCCGCCGGATTCACGGTCACGTCCTCGCTCTTGGCCACCGTCATGGTCTCGTGGGTGGCGCCCAGGTCGGAGGTCCGGGCCAGAAGCAGATCGATCGGTCCGTTGGCGACATCGGTCGCCGGCGACGACGACGGCATGGCCACGTAGAGTGTGCCATCGGAGCCGAAAGCGGGCGCCATGACCGGACCGAGCGCTCTCTGGATGCAGAAGTCCTTTGGGTCTCGAAGGAGGCTCGCCGCGGCGGTGGCCCAGGACAGGCCGCCATCGCGAGAGACGCGCAGTCCGCAGCCGCCGTTGCGGGCATCGCCCACGGCCATGATCACCGTGTTCGGGTCGCGGGGGTCGACGGCCAGGGCAGGGATGTCGTAGAGGCGCAGTGGGTTCGCCTCGCCGGTGACCTGCCGAGGCGCCTCGACGACCGGAGCGGTCGTCGCGGGGCCCTGCGCTCGGGCCGACTGCATGGCCAACAGCAAGGGAAGGGCGCCCAGGGCAGCCAGTCGTCTAAGCGCCATTTCCTATATACCTCCATGGGGGTGGGCCGTCGAGCGTCCGCGACGCCCGAGTGGTCGGCGTGACGACGGCCGGTGGTCTCGGGTCGCCGCAGATTTCGAGCACCGACGGATAAGTGCGGCACCGAGTTGCTCTACTTCGATGTCAGACTATGACCGAGCCGCGAATGCGGGCGTAACGTGTCGACACAAGGCGAACATGGCAGCAGCAGTCGAAGTGTCACTGGCCGGATGTGTGGCCGTGGGTTCGGCCGGCCAGGGTGGCCCGGCCGCGCTCGGCTCGCGCGCTCGGATCGCGCTCGCGTATCTCGCCATGGAGCGGTGGCGACCAGTCGCTCGTGACGAGCTTGCCGAGGTCGTCTGGGGTGCGGAGTTGCCGCCGACGTGGCGGGCCGCGCTTCGCGGGGTCGTGTCACGGGTGCGCGGCGCCCTGAGTGCGGCAGGCCTCGACCCTGGGACCGCATTGACGTCCGGCCCGGGCGGCTACCAGCTGCACCTGCCGCTGGGTTCAACGGTGGACGTGGAAGTGGCGCAGGAGAACCTCGGGGTCGGGAGGGCCACGCTGAAATTCGACCCTCGGCAGGCGCTCTTCGCCTTCGAGCGGGCAGTCTCGACGCTCCGTGGCGAGTTTCTCGCCGGGGCCGACGGGCCGTGGGTGAAACGGCGTCAGGCGGAGTTCGCCGAGCTCTACCTGCAAGCTCTCGAGCTCCTGTCCCAGGCCCGTGGGAGATGCGATGACGCGGACGGCGCGTTGCAAGCGGCAGAGGAGGCGGTGGCGCTGCAACCTTTGCGGGAATCTGCACACCTCTGCGCCATGGCCGCCCACGAGATGGCTGGCAACCGAGGTCGCGCGTTGCGCGCCTACGAACGTTGCCGGCGTCTCCTCGCCGACGAACTCGGCGTGGCGCCGGGTCCAGAACTGGGGGGCGCGTATGCGCTGCTCCTGGGAGAGGAGCCTGCGGTGCGGGCCGCGGCGCCCAAGTCGCGGTCTCGGAACCTTCCCATATCGGTCACCTCCTTCGTCGGGCGGGTCGGAGAGCGAGCCGAGATCAGGGCGCTCCTCGGGGCAACACGCGTCCTGACGATGACCGGCGGTGGCGGGGCCGGCAAGAGTCGGCTGGCGCTCGAGGTGGCGGTCGATGTGGCCGACGAGTATCCCCACGGCGTCTGGCTCGTGGAGCTGGCTGGGGTTGGTGAGGCCCGCCTGCTTCCGGCGCAGGTGCAGTCGGTGCTGCAGGTCGCCGACCTGCACGGCTGCAGTGCGCTCGACTCACTGGTCGCCCATCTCGAGGACAAGCGGCTGCTGCTGGTGCTCGACAATTGCGAGCACCTGGTGTCGCCGTGCGCGTCACTCGCCGACCGGCTCCTGCAAAGCTGTCCGGGGGTAAAGATCATGGCCACCAGCCGCGAGCCTCTCGGCGTGGGCGGCGAGACGCTATGGGTCATCCCTCCGCTGTCGAGCCCCGGCCCTGACGATGGCGGAAGCCTGGAGTCCCTCCTGCGCTACGACGCCGCGGCGCTGTTCGTCGAGCGCGCCGTCTCCGCTGACCTCGGGCTGGATCTGGCTGACATGGGCGACGCGGTGGTGACAATCTGCCGCCGTCTCGACGGGAACCCCCTGGCGCTCGAGCTCGCCGCTGCCCGGGTCCGCTCGATGGCGGTGCCCGAAATCGCCGAGCGGCTCCGCGATCGCTTTGGCCTGCTGGTCACCGGGGTGCGTACCGCCCCGGCTCGTCATCAGACCCTTCGGGCGGCGCTCGACTGGAGTTACGAGTCGCTGTCGGCGCTAGAGAGCCGACTGTTCGCATGCCTTTCCGTCTTCTCCAGCAGCTTCACGATCATAGCGACCGAGGCCGTCTGCCCGGATGGTCCGGCGACGGCCCTCGAGACACTTACCCGCCTGGTCGACAAGTCCCTCGTACTCGCCGACAAGTCCGAGCGCCAGGGCCGGTACCGCCTCCTGGAGACCACTCGCCAGTACGGCTACGAGAAGCTGGTTGAGACGGGCCTGGAGGCCGATGCCCGCAGGGCACAGCTACGGTGGTCGGCCGCGGTGGCCGAAGCAGCGGAAGTAGGACTCGAAGGTCCGGAACAGTCGGAGTGGCTGCTCCAGCTCGACCGGGAGTACGACAACATCGGCGGCGCGCTCGAGTGGGCCGCCGGGCACCCCGAGGACCCGCACGGGCAGCGCACCGCAGCCGCACTCTGGCGGTACTGGGAGATGCGTGGGTTCCTCAGCGAGGGTCGCTCCCGGCTCGAGTCCATGCTGGCGGCCGACGCGCCCGCGTCTCTGCGAGCCAAGGCGATGAACTCCGCAGGGGTGCTCGCCCAGGGCCAAGGAGACCACGGCGCCGCCTGGAAATTCTATACGCAAGCCCTCGACATCCGGCGGACCTTGGGCGACCGACTCGGGATGACTGCGGCGCTCAACGGACTCGGGAACGTCGCCGTCGGCCAGGACGACCTGTTCGCGGCTCGAGCGATCTTCGAGCAGAACCTGGCGACCAGCCGGGAGATCGGCGACGCTCGGGTCATCGCGGCCTCGCTCATGAACCTCGGGGTGGTCGCCCAGCTCCTCTTCGTGAGTGGGAGGATCGACCGGTTCGAGGGCGCGTCGCGGGCTCACGCGTTCTATGTCGAGAGTTTCGACCTCTACCGGGGGCTCGGCGACACCCGCGGCATGTCGCAGGCGCTGGAGAACCTCGGTGCCATCGCGCCGTACCTGGGTGACGACGCGAGAGCGACCGACTGCCTGGAGGAGAGCCTCGTTCTGCGAAGGGAGATGAAGGACCGGAGCGGCATCGCCGCCGCGGCCAGGTTCCTGGGGCACCTGGCCCTGAAGAGGGGCGAATACGACGCCGCCCGTTCCCTCCACGAGGAATGCTTCGCGATCGAGTGCGACATCGGAAATGTGTTGTTGATGACCGCCGATCTGGCCTCGCTGGCCGAGATCGCACTCGGAGAGGGGAACCAGGTCGAAGCGAAGCGTCTCGGAGCTCTGGCGAAGGGGTTGTCGCACCATGTCGGCGAAGCGGGCGTGGGCGGCAGGCTGCGGGTGAATGTGGGACAGGTGGGTTCCGACACGGGCCCATCCACGCCGGCCAACGCCGGCTGAGCGGGGCGGCCCCCGACCGGCCCGTTACGCCCACGTTCGCCGGGGGCTCGTACGCTTCACTCGACGCTCGCGACCTCAAGGCCGCAGCGCAGGCAACTACCACCCGACCGCTCCCAGCCCCCTGTGCCCGACCGCGACATCAACGAGGCGATCTGAATGAAGCCCCGACATCCCCGAGGGCGTCGGCATCAGCGATGTCGTCGCCAGCCACAGGCTTCGCGTCGGCGCGCGCCGCCGCAGCCGTGAGCGGGGGCGACCGCAGCGGTTGACGGCGGGCCAAGCCGACGTGGCGTGACCGCCGTACGAAGCGCCCACTCTCTGACGCCAGAACATCCCAAACGTCACACACCATCGTCAGCTCCACCGGCAGGGGGCGAGACCAAAGGAGTCCTCCGTTGGACCTTCACCACTTCAACGCACGTCGCCGCTGAGGAGCTCCATTTCAGCCGGGCTGCGCGGCGGCTC
>JANMRJ010000260.1:0-1479 GCA_031370985.1 Acidimicrobiales bacterium | reverse complement strand
GCGCTGCCTATCCGTCCCTGGGGTCGTTGCAGGTGTGGGCCGTTGACCAGCCCTTGATCGAACTCCACATCGAGACGCGCGAGATGGCTGCCCTGATGGCGCGTGCCGACATCTCCATCGGCGCCTCCGGGTCTGCCACATGGGAGCGTTGTACCCTTGGCCTCCCGACGCTGCTCGTGACTCTCGCCGACAACCAGGTCGAGACAGCCCGTCACCTGGCCGAGGTCGGGGCCGCGCTGGACCTCGGCTGGCATTCCGAGGTGACGACGGCCGACCTGGAGGATGTCTTGATCGCACTGGCAGCGGACCCGGCCCGCCTGAGCGCGATGTCCGAAGCTGCCGCCCGGATCACCGACGGGCAGGGCACGGTTCGCGTCGCCGACGAGCTCGAGCGTCTGGTGGCCACCGCACAACCACGGTCCGAAGCCGCACGACCGGACGATCGTCGATGACCGACACGGTCGCCGCCGCGTTCGTCATCGCCGGCCGGCCGATCGGGCCGGGCCACCCGGTCTACATCATCGCGGAGCTGTCCGCCAATCACGGACACGACGAACAAGTCGCGACGGACCTCGTCCGAGCTGCGGCGGCGGCGGGCGCCGATGCGGTCAAGCTCCAGACCTACACCCCCGACACCATCACGATCGAGAGCGATGCACCGCCGTTCCGGACAGGCAGCGAATCGCTCTGGTCGGGCTCCACCCTGTACGAGCTGTACACGGAAGGCACGATGCCGTGGGAGTGGCAGCCGCGCCTCAAGACGCTGGCCGAATCGCTCGGTTTGGATTGCTTCGCCAGCCCGTTCGATGCGACGGCGGTCGACTTCCTGGTCGCCATGGATGTTCCCGCCTTCAAGGTCGCGTCGTTCGAGTTGGTGGACCTGCCGCTCATCCGTCGGATGGCAGCGACCGGCCGGCCGCTGATCATGTCGACAGGGATGGCCACGGAGGCCGAGATCGACGAAGCGATCGCCGCGGCGCGCGCGGGTGGGGCGACGGAGATCGCGCTGCTCAAGTGCACGAGCGCCTATCCGTCTCGACCCGAGGACGTGAACCTGCGCGCGATCGACGCGATGGCCAAGCGCTGGGGTCTCCCGATCGGGCTCTCCGACCACACGATCGGGACAACGGTGCCCGTCGCCGCCGTCGCGCTGGGCGCCTGTATCGTCGAGAAGCATATGACGCTGTCCGCCGACGACACAACGCTCGACGCGACGTTCTCCCTTGACCGGGATGCCTTCCGCGAGATGGTCGACGCAGTGCGCATCACCGAGCGGGCGCTCGGTTCGACCCGCCTCGGGCCCACCGATTCCGAGGCCGAGAGCCGACGGTTCCGTCGTTCCCTGTTCGTCGTGGAGGACATCGCGGCCGGCGAGCCACTCACCGACCGAAACGTACGCTCGATCCGTCCGGCAGATGGTCTGCACACCCGCCACCTCGAGGAGGTCCTGGGTCGTCGGGCGGCCCGACCGATCGCGAA
>JANMRJ010000244.1:0-2828 GCA_031370985.1 Acidimicrobiales bacterium | reverse complement strand
GCCGTCCGTCCTGCCCGTCGGACCACCAACTGAAGGAGCGTCGTCCGACTTGAACTCGATCGAACGCGCCCGGCTCCAGGCACTCGCCCGGCACAGCGTGGGCGTGATCCGTGCGCACCAGGCAACGACCGGTGCGTACGTCGCGTCGCCGGCCTTCCCTGTCTACGGCTTCAGCTGGTTCCGCGACGGGGCGTTCATCGCGGACGCGATGAGCCGTGCCGGCGACATCGAGTCGGCGGAAGCGTTCTTTGAATGGTGTGCCGGGATTCTCGTGAGCCGGCGGGAGCGCGTCGCCTCGCTCATCGAGCGACATGAGGCGGGCCAACCGATCGAACCCACCGAGCACCTCCACGCTCGCTACACCGTGGATGGCGTCGAGTCCGGCGAGGACTGGGCGAACGTTCAGCTCGACGGCTACGGAACGTGGCTCTGGGCGCTCGGCGCGCATGCCGTGCGCCACGGCCGCTCGATCGCTGCGTTCGCGGAGGGCGCGGCCGTCTCAACCCAGTACATCGCCGCCTTCTGGGAGGCGCCATGCTACGACTGGTGGGAGGAGAACCCTGAGCACCAGCACACCTCGACGCTGGCGGCGCTCCACGCCGGACTCCGGGCCGCCGCCGGCTGGGAGGACCTGCCTGATCAACTGCGCTCCTCGGCGACGGACGCCGCCGACGTGATCCGGGACACGGTGCTCGCCGACACCCGACGGCTCGGTCGCTTGGCCAAGTGGCTGGGCGGCGACGCGGTCGATGGCAGCCTGCTCGCGTGCGCGACACCGTTCGGATTGCTCGACCCGGCCGATCCACTCATGGCGGCTACTGTCCGGGCGATCGAACTCGACCTCGCGCAGCAGGGAGGCGTCCACCGGTATGCCGCCGACACCTACTACGGTGGCGGGGAGTGGCTCCTTCTTGCGGGCTTCCTGGGCCTCCAGTACCTGGCGACCGGACGGATCAACGACGCGCGGGCGGACCTCGATTGGCTCGCGGCGCACGCGATGCCTGGCGGCGACCTGCCCGAACAGGTCGACGACCACCTGCTCGCGCCGGGCGCCCGAGCCGCCTGGCTGGGCCGTTGGGGGCCGGTCGCGACCCCCCTGCTGTGGTCTCATGCGATGTACCTCACGCTCGCGCTCGAGCTCGGGGTCGTGGACGCCCCGGTGGACGTCCCGTGATCCGCCACCGTCCGTGCGATCCAACGCGTAGGGCGGACACGTCGGCGCGGTTTCGGTCAGGCGGGTCGCACCACGGGCAGCCCGACCGCTCGCGCCGCGTCCGCCAGGCGGTCGTCGTAGGTCACGAAGGCGTCGAGTTCCGGTCCGAGCGCGATTGCCGTGGCCAGGTGGATCGCGTCGAGCGTCCGCAGGGTGGATGGCGCAAGCAGGGCCGCCCGCCTGGCCACGACGGAGTCGAGCTCAACCGTGACGAACGTCTCGAGGACCGCGTCGAGGTGCGCGATGTCGTGCTCGTGTCGCCCGACGGCGCGCCGCGTCTCGATGATCCCGATGACGCTCACCACCACGCGCTCGCTCTCGACAAACCAACGCATCATCGGTTCGGAGCCGGGCTCGTCGAGCACGAGCCTCACGATGGCGGACGCGTCGACATACGCAAGTCGAGTCATCGCTCGTCCTCGTCGCGCATCTCCTGCAGGATCTCCGAGAGTGGCCGCCCAGGGACCCTCGGCGGGTAGGGAAGATCCTGGGGGCTCTGTTTCGCGGGCGTCGCCCTCCCTTCCGTGATCCATCGGTCGATGATGGACAGGTGCTCCGGCGGGCGCGGACGCAGTTCCGCAACGGGCCGACCATGTTCGGTCACCTCGAGGGTCTCGCCGGCCTTCACGCGGTCCAGGTAAACGCTCAGGTTCTGGCGCAGCTCGCGGACACCGACGCGAGTGGGCTGGCTGTCCGACACGCTCATGTAGCACACAGTAGCACATTGAGGCACACGTCCCGAGGCGCTGTGCGTCGCGCTCAACGTTCCGGGAACGACGTGCGGTCCGGCGCTCCCAACGGGTCTACACTCGGCCTCGATGGATCTGCACGTCGTCGCGCCGCTCGCGAGCCCGGCCGAACGGGACGCGGTCGACGCCGTCGTGTCGCCGGTCGTGGGGCCGCCCACCAGCGGCTGGACCGGCGGCACCCGCACCACGGCCGACAGCCACGTCGCCCACGGTGGCCACGAGGCACGCTCCCACCGCGACCTGCTCCTGCCGGCGCTCCATGGCGTGCAGGCGCGGATCGGGTTCATCAGTCAGCCAGCGTTGGCCTACATCTGCCGCCGGCTGACGATCCCGCCGGCTGAGGCGTATGGCGTGGCCACGTTCTACGCGCTCTTCGCCACGGCGCCGCGACCACCGATCGTGGCCCATGTCTGCGACGACATCGCCTGTCGGCTGGCCGGAGCGGAGGACCTCTGCGGCGACCTAGGGCGGACGCTCGGGCCGCCCGGCCAACCTGCCCTCGACGGGCGGGTGACCTGGCTGCGCAGCCCATGCCTGGGGCTGTGCGAGCGGGCCCCGGCGGCGCTGTTCACGGTCGCCGGGGAGGTGCCTGAGACGTTCGGCGTGGGGCCGATCGACGCGGCTGGCGTCATTCGTCGCCTTGAACTTGGACCGAGTCGCATCACGGACGGGAAGGCGTCCCCCGGCCTGGGCCACGGCAACAGCGCGGACACCGAGACCGACCGCGCGACCACCCCGAGCCCGGACCGCCTCGTCCGCCTCCGCCGTTCGATCCCCCAAGCTGGCGACAACGGCCTCCGACTCCTCGCCCGCGTTGGCCGAGTCGACCCGACGAGCCTCGACGACTACCGCGCCCACGGCGGCTA
>JANMRJ010000183.1:0-5263 GCA_031370985.1 Acidimicrobiales bacterium | reverse complement strand
GGCACCGACGCCCACGCCAAAGACGCCCCCAACGGCGGTCAGTGCCTCACCCCCAGTGATGACCAAACCGGCGGCGGCACCCTCCACGGCAGCGACGGCCGAGTAGCGCGTCCGCAACTTGGGCTTCACACGATCGATCTGTTCGAGGTCGAGGCCGCGGATATCGGAGACCACCTTGACATCGTGGCCGTGCTTTACGAACCGACTGACGACGCCCTTCTCGGAGACGCTCGCCATCGCGGGGTCGAGAGTGAGATCCTTCAGCCCCCCAAGGGCCTTAACCAGTGCTTCCTCGATGTTGTCGGTTCCCGGGACCTTGTCCCATGCATCTCGGGCCTTGTCGCCGGCGTTGTCCATCGACTGCCGAACTCTTGCCGGGACCCGACTCTTTTTGTCCAGCCGCTCCGCGACCAGGGATCTGAGCCGCTCCCAGGCGATCCTCTCGTAGTCCGACATCTGTTGTTTGCCGTCCCCAGAACTCGCCACCCCGCCCAACTTAGCCCGCCTCTTTCAGTAGTCGGCGGCCTCTGCAGGCGGTAGGTCCGCGAAAACGCCCTCCTGGAAGGGGAAGCTGCGGTTGTCGACGCCGTAGCAACCCAACCAGGAGGGCACCTTGAAGGTGAAGCGTAACCCCACCCGCCCGCGCCTCAAGGTGACCGCCGATGCACAGTCGGTCGTTGGCCATGCCGGCGCCCGGCTGCTGTCCGATCTCGCCGATGTGGTCGGCCTGACCAGGGGCCTCTCCGAGGCCATGGCGCCCACCAAGAAGCGCAGGCGGGGACATGACCGGGGCCAGGTGCTGGTGGACCTGGCGGTGATGGTCGCCGGCGACGGCGAGAGCATTTCGGACCTGGCCACGCTGCGGGACCAGCCGGAGCTGTTCGGCCAGGTGGCGTCGACCCCGACGGCCTGGCGGGCGCTGGAGGCCATCGACGGAGTCGCCCAGGCGGGCATCGCCGCCGCTCGAGCTGCGGCCCGGGCCGGGGTGTGGGCCGCCGGAGCCGATCCTGGGTTCTACGTGTTGGACTTCGACGGGACCCTCGTCGGCTCGCACTCGGAGAAGGAGGGGGCGGCGCCCACCTACAAGCGCGGGTTCGGGTTCCACCCGCTGCTGTGCTTCCTCGACGCCACCGGCGAGGCGCTGGCCGCCATCCTGCGACCGGGCAACGCCGGCTCCAACACCACCGCCGACCACGTGCGACTCTCGACCTCGCCCTGGCCCAGCTGCCGGTGGACCCCACCGCCGTCGAGGTCGTGGCCCGGGCCGACTCGGCCGCCCTGACCCATGGCTTCGTGAACGCCTGCCGGGCGGCGCAGGTCCGCTTCAGCATCGGCCACGACCTGACCGAGCCGATCCGCAACGCCTGTCTGGCAACGCCCGTCCGCCGTTGGCGCCCGGCCATCACCGCCGACGGGAGCGAGGAACGCGACGGCGCCGAGGTGGCCGAGATCACCGACCTGGTCGACCTGTCCCTGTGGCCGGAGCGCACCCGGGCCATCGCCCGGCGCGAGGTTCCCCACCCCGGGGCCCAGCTCACCTTCACCGACGCCGAGGGCCTGCGCTACCAGGTGTCATCACCGACCTGCCCGACGCCGATGTCGCCTACCTGGAGGCGCTCCAGCGTGGCCGGGGCCGGGCCGAGAAGCTCATCTGCGACCTGAAGGCCACGGGCTTGGCCAACCTGCCCTCCGCGGAGTTCGCCATCAACGAGGCCTGGGTCACCGTCGCCCTCATGGCCCATGACCTGCTGGCGTGGACACGCCTCGTCGCCCTTGACGGCGATCTCGCCCGGGCCGAGCCCAAGCGACTCCGCTACTGCCTCCTCCACGCAGCCGGGGTGATCGTGCGCACCGGGCGCCGTGTCCGGCTCCGCCTCGCCGCCGGCTGGCCCTGGTCGGCCGATCTCGTCGCCGCCTTCGAGCGCGTCCACGCCCTGCGTCTGAGCACCTGAGCCGCGGTGCCGCGGCGCTGGGCAGCCGCAAACGTCACGCCGCCCGACATCCCCAAGAACCGAGCCGCGTCTGGAAGGCGCGTCTCCGCTTCGGCCCGGTCGCCTCCGTCGCAAGGCAACGGGTCGTCGGGCCTCTCAGCGGGGCAGCCGGTCGGTTACCGAAAGGTCCGGGTTAGGCGACCATGGGGCGGGTCCTCCTGGGAATCACCGCATGCTGGCGGTGCAGACCCCCCAGGTGACGAAAGCGGCCGGATCTACCTCGGCACAGCCAGAGCGGCTACCTCGTCCGGATCAACCCAGTCGTAACCTCGATCGTCCCGGTGGGAGCTGATCTCCTCGCGCCGGATCGCCAAGAAGATGACGTCGCCCGGCACCCCGGTGCGACGCACGGCTTCAGTGACCTTCATGCGCTCGGCCATCGCTCCCAAGGGTACCGGGCTCTAGTCCGGCGCCGGCGCCCGCCCCGGCGCCGACGAACAACACCAGCTGCTGGCGCCGGGCCAGCGCAGCCAGCTCGTCGGCCTTTCGGCGGAGTCCGTCATCGAGCATCGGCCATCCGGTGGCCCCTCGTCGGCGTCGCTCGGCCTGGACGGCGGCGAATGCCGGGGATGAGTTGAGTACGAGCACGACGTCGACGTTGGCGTCGGAGACGAACTCGTCGAGCACCTCGAGGACAGCACGCACCACGGCCCCGCTGATCCCCTTGGCCCCGCCGTAGCAGATTCCGACCAGCGGTACGGCCAGCAGCGGCCGTTCCCGGCCAAGCGGCCCAGCCCGCCGCCCACGTCGGCCGACGCCGCGTCCAGAAAGGCCCGCAGCCCGTCGAGGTACCAGCTGACCTCGGTGCCACGCCCACCGCCCATGTCCACCAGCCAGGGCTGCGGCCCCTGCTTCTCGGCGGTCCAGGCGTTGAAGCGGTGGACCCTGCTGGTCCTCCCCGCGCCCATGGCCGGGTCCAGCCGTCGGTGGCCGTCCTTGTCCCGGGCTCGCTTGATGCTCTCCGGAGCGTGGTGGAGCCAACTCCGGGCCACGTCCTGCTTCGAGTCGCACGGCAGGAGTCAGGCGTCGCAGGCCAGGCGAGTGAGATCGCTGTGGACGACGAAGACGTGTCCGCCGGCCATTGGCGATCAGGCTAACGGTCACGCCGTGAGGGGACTCGGGCCACCGCGCTCGACACCGACCACCGGCCTGTTCGCGGCCCACTCGATGGTCTACGAGCGGTCCCCTTCGATCAGTGTGAGGAACGCCGCCGGCGCATAGACCGGCAGGGATTCGCTCAACCCCAACAGGTGACGGTCACCGGACACGATGAGCGCTTGGGTTGCGGCGGCAAGGGCGATGAGGTAATCGTCACCGGGATCCGGCGAACGCACCGGCGGCGGGCCGCTCGGGTCGTCGCGGACATCGCCCCCACGGCGGAGCAACTCGAGGAGCTCCTGGGTCTCTGCGTCGGTAACCCGCGCTCGAAGCTTCGGGTAGCCGAGCGCCCGCTCGAGCTCCTCGAGCAGCAGTGGCGACACAATGAGCTCGTAGGCACCGTCGAGCCATGCCCGCATGACCTTCGCTGGGGATCCGCTCGGCGAGAGCACCGCGGAGATGATGACGTTCGGGTCGAGGACCGCCCGCACGGCTCAGCGGCGCCGGCGGGTGGCGTGCTGTGCCTCGACCGCTAGCTCCACGGCCTGCTGTTCGCCCATGTCGTTGCGCTCCCACAGGCGGTCCAGCAGGTCGAGCCCGAGGTGGGCCCGCACGGCTTCCTCGATCACCTCGCTGTCGCCCTTGCCCGTACGCGCGGCCCGTACCTTGACCGCCCGAAGGACTCCTTCGTCAATCGTAAGGGTGGTTCGCGTCTTCGACATCGTCACATCTTAGCATCATGATGCTGCGCCGGGTCTCGGCCGCCCGCGTGGTGACCCCCGCACGACCCGGGCTACGACGAACCTTCGGACACGGCGCCCGCCGCCGTGCCACACCCGTGCCACACCCAGCGGAAAACAGGGCGCAAAAGGGGTCAACAGCGGGTAACAGCGGTCAATCCCGAAGTAGCCTCTGAACTGCGGTTATGCCGGTTTTGCGGGGTGGAGGTGAGCGGATTCGAACCGCCGACTTCCACGTTGCGAATGTGATTTTGCACGTTTCCCTGACCAGGGGAAATCGACAAACGAGCAGGTCAGAGCACATGCATTCATGACCGTTGATGACCGAATCAGGCCATTGTTTCCCGCCTCTTGTGGTGCAGATGTGGTGCAGCGGCCCCGACAAGCCGATTGTGCACGCGCCGTAGTCGCCGTACAATCGCCGTACGGATGCCCGAAGGGAGCAGCGTGTCAAGAACAGCGAGGATCGAATTGCGGGCCGAGCCGGAGCGGGAGCAGCGGATCCGGGCCGCGGCGCGCCTCGCCAACCAGTCGGTGACGTCCTTCGTGCTCGACGCGGCCTCGGAACGGGCCGAGGAAGTCCTCCGCTCCGCGTCAACCACCACGGTGCCGGCCGACTTCTTCGACAAGCTCTACGCTGCTCTCGGCGAGCCGCCGGAGCCCAACGCCGCGCTTCAGCGTGTTACGCGGCGGACCCGGCGAGTCGAGCAGGCGTAGGTCTCCTTGGAGTTCACCTCCGAGGAGCTGCGCGACGATCACCGCTGCGCCGCTTTCGACTCCGGCAACCCGGCCTTGGACGGGTGGCTCCGGGACCACGCGCTGCATGCCGCCGGAATGAACACCGGCCGAACGTTCGTCTGGCACGCCGGCGACCGGGAAGTCCAGGCGTACTTCACCCTGGCTGCACATCTGGTTGCGCGAGCGACGTTGCCGCTGCGGGTGGGCCGCGGCAGCCCAGCCATGATTCCCGCTGTCCTACTCGCACGCCTCGCTCTCGATCGGGGGCTCCAAGGCCAAGGGCTGGGGGCGGAGTTACTCTGGGACGCCCTCAGCCGTGCCGTGGCGGCCAACCGTTACGCCGCGGCCAGGCTCGTCGTCGTGGACGCCTTCGACGACACGGCGGCTTCGTTCTACGCCCACCACGGATTCCACCCAGTCGACGACAATCCGCACCGCCTGGTCCAGAAGCTCAGCAGCATCGAGGCCGCTCTCGATAACGGGTCGCCGGCGTAACAGCCCGCGAGTTGTCCCGCCAGTCCTGCCGGCGGAGGAGATGTACTCAACGGCACTTGAGCGCTACCCCGGCGGCTGGTGGCCGCTAGCTAGTGTAGTGTCTCGCAAATAACTGGTGATTGGGTAGAGTATGGGTGTGCGAGCACCCAGTCCTGCATTGGAAATGTCGGAGTACCAGCGAGAGGTTTTGGAGGTGTTGTC
>JANMRJ010000175.1:0-1121 GCA_031370985.1 Acidimicrobiales bacterium | reverse complement strand
CTTCTCTCCTGGCGATGGCTTCCAGTGCCTGGGTCACGGTGACGGCGGCCGCGTTGCTGCGTTGGGCCATCCGCTCGACGACTTCGGCGATGGCCTGCTCGGTGGCGATGCCTCTCGCCGTGGCGTAGGCCTGCTCTCGCTTCTCGGCCACACCCAGCAGGGGCACGGCTTCGGGGTCGCCCAGGACCCGGTCGACGACTTTGGGCAGTACTGCCGGGTCGCAGCCGAACAGCGCCGGGGCCACGGCCACCACCACGTCACGGCGGTTGAACACCTTGCGCCGGGCCAGGTCGGACTCCGGGGCCAGGGTCTCAGCCACCAGCTCTCGCAGCTCGGAGCGGCTGGGGCGCTCGGGGCGGACGGTGCGGGTGCGGGAGGCCTCCTGCACGGAAGCCAGCAGCTCGTGAACGGGGTGCCCGATGGCCTCGAGCTCGGCCCGCCAGCGCACCATCAAGTTCTCGACCGGTTCATGGCGCTTGAAGTCGCGGGTGTCGCGGGCCGCGATCCCCCGGGAGCGGTAGGTGTCGATACCGCGTTCGTTGACTGCTTCGGTGATCTCCGCCGCGCGTTTGGAGTGGACCTCCATGGCCGCCTGGGGGATGCCGGAGATGGCCCAGTGGCCCAGGCGGCCGCTGGGGCCGTGGTCGGCGACGATGCCGTAGCCCAGCTCGATGGCTTTGTGGGCGCTGGCCATGCGGCCGATGGCGGTGGCGGCGTGGAGGTGCTCGCGCCACAGGGCGGTGTCGGCTCCCTTGGTCCCGCCGGCGGCATCGTTCATGCGCACCACGTTGGCCAGCAGCACGTGGTCATGGGGGCTGGGGTCGCCAGCGCGTGACGTGGCGTGGCGGGTGACGGCGTAGGTCAGGCCGTCGGTGGGGGTGGGGGTGGCGCCGCGTCCCCGGCGGCCACCCATGCGCACGGTGATGTCGTCGAGGTAGGCCAGAGTCGCGTCGCGCTCGGCGTCCATGATCTTGTGCATGTCCTCGGCCCGGCCGATGACGCCCAGCTCGGCCACGGACTTGTGCGCCCCAATGACCAGCTCCATGCCCGGACGGCGTGAGTTCACCAGGCGCTCGCCGGTGCTGGGGTCACGGGCGCCGTCGGGGCCGAAGATGGCTTCA
>JANMRJ010000115.1:0-6533 GCA_031370985.1 Acidimicrobiales bacterium | reverse complement strand
CCGCAGCTTGGTTTCGCAGAGGGCATCGATCTCGTCATCGTCCGTGGCCACGAAGGCCGAGACTCCATACCGACCCCACCTGGGAAGCGACGGCGGAGAAAGCGGGCAGCATCCGCCCGAATGACCTTTGCGTCGAGCTCGTCCCCCCGAACGACCAAGACCGCCGATGGAGGGATCGGCACTCGCCGGATTCTCGGCTCCGGATCGCTCGGCATGCAGGACAGTCTTCAGCACGTGGGTAGGTGGCTCCGACGGGCCGTTTGAGGCCGGCAGGTTCAGCGGATAACTATGCGACCTTCGCTCCTCACCGGCCTGCATAACCGCAGGTCAGCACACCGCTCAGCCCGTTTGGCTTAGAAGGCAGCCGCTCTTCCGCTGAGCTACAGGGGCTTGCTCATGGCCGATGACCTGCGGTTACGCGCCACGATACTGTCGCTCCCTTCCTAGGAGACCGCTGAGCAAGGGCGATATCGGCTGGTTGACATCGGCGGGGGCGGGACCGCGCTCCACGATCGCGTCGCGTGTTGCCGCGCCGATTCTGGTGGAGGTGTTCGCCATCGCCGCGACCTGAGGTTCTCGGGGCCGATGAGGCCCTCAATGCGTTCGCGCACGACGGCCAGAGCCGCCTCTCAGGCGATCGCCCAGGTCCCGTCGTCGCCGACGGTGAGGCCGAGGGTGATCAGGCGCTGCAGGTTGACGGCCGCACAGCGGTGGGACCACCAGAGCTGGTTCCGCTCCACGCCCCGGTAGCGGAGCTTGCGGTTCATGCCCCGGGTGAGCCAGGCCAAGCTGCGTTCCACCATCGGTCGCCAGCGCCGGTAGACGGCGTCGAAGTCCTCGGTCTTCGCCTAGGCCCGGGCGGCGACGAGATGACGGTGATGGGGGTGCAGGACGATGACCCGCCCGGCCTTGGCCGTGGTTGCATTGCCGGCGCAGCGGACAGGCCCGGCAGTTGGCCCCGAAGCTGGCCCGGCGCTTGGCGGAAAGGGTGACGACGACCCCGGTCGGGCAGGTCACGGTCCCTGCCTCCTCGTCGATGTCGAAGTCGTCGAGGTCGAAGCCGCCGGGGACGGCCGGGCGCAGGGGCGGCGGCTTGATGACAGCGGTCTTCGCCTCCTTCTCCAGGTGGTCACGGAGCTCCCCGGAGCCGTAGGCGGAGTCGCCCAGCACTTCGGTGCCTTCGGGCTCGTGATCGATCAGGTCGGGGGCCGCCGCGGCGTCGGAGGTGGTGCCGGCCGTGAGGTCGCAGTCCGTGACCAGGCCTGTCTCGGGCTCGATGGCCACATGGGCCTTGAAGCCGTCCCGGTAGGAGTGGGCGGTCTTGTGGGCATGACGGGACTCGGGGTCAACCGTCGAGATGACCCGGTCGGGTGCGGTGCGCTGGGCGATGCGCCAGGTTCCCGGGTTGTCTCCCGGCTCGACGTCCTGGCCGGCGACTAGGGCCAACAGCGCCACAGCTGCGGCCTGGGTGTCGTTGAGGTCGAGGTCCTCGGCCGCCCACACCAGCTCGTTGGCGTCGTCGACCAGCTCGGAGATGAGGCGTTCCATGTCGGCGGGGTCCTCCCAGTCACAGGGGGTCCTCCCAGTCACAGGGGGGGCGCCCACCTTCGAGGTTGTGCTCCCGGACCCACACCCGCCCCAGCTCAGGGACGAGCCGGCGCACCCGGGTGATCTGGGTGACGAGCATCGTGATGGTGTCCTGGCGGGCCACGGCGTCGTCGAGCACGGTGGAGTCCAGTGCCCGCCGGGCCTTGCCGGCGATCACGCCGGATTTCGTGATGACGGCCCGCACCGCGTCGAAGATGCGCTCGGGGCGGTCCGAAGCGCGCAGCTTGTTGCGCCACAGGACGAGCACCGTCGAGTGGAACGACTCATCGGTCAGGGCCAGGCCGGCCGCTGCCTTCCAGGCGATGTCGGTCTCCAGCCGGCGCACGGCCTGGCGGTCCGAGAGCCCTTCGAGGGCTTGGAGGACCATGACGGTGGCGATGACGTCGGCGGGTACCGAGGGCCGGCCCCGGCCGCTGGGGAACAGGTCCTCGAACAGCTCGTCAGGGAAGACCGCCCCCCGGCGCTCGGCAAGGAAGGCGTGCACCGACCCCTCCCCCAGCAGGTGCGCGCACAGGGCGGCGGAGTCGAGCAGCGTCCGGTCCGGGCGGGAGGAACCTTGCATGCCCCATTAGATCTCACCCACGCCGAAATCGCGAGCACCCTCGCCGGAATTGCTCAGCAGTCTCCTAGTGCACACCGCTCGTTCGGCAACGCAGCGACCGTCCACCGACTCCGCGTCCGCTAGATCGTAGAGGCCAAACGTACGATCAGCCTGCCGCAGGAAGCCTACGTTCGGTTCCTCGAGGCGCTCGACGCTCCGACACGCCTGACCCGATCGACGATGAAGCCCGACGGTTCTACGAACGGTGGGGCTTCCGACCCGTCGAGGGCGACATCGGCGGAGAGCACTATGTCAGGACGAGAGATGCGCTCGCGTCCTTCCCTGCCGACTACGGAGGCCTCGAGTAGGGCACTCCCCGCAGGAATTTGCAGCGGATAACTGTGCAGCTGCTCTATCCGTAGCGTGAACAAACGTACCGGGCCCGGCCCGCCTCTTCGCCTCCCTATGGTCAGGGCTCCAGCCAGAATCGTGATGGACTCGCAGAATGACGGCCATGGACAGCGATCTCGACCAGATGTCCCCGGAGGACCTCGTCGCCGAGGTGCGCGCGCTGCGGGGAGCGATCCGAACTCATCGCGACAGCACCCGCCACGAGCTCTGCTGGCACCACCCGGCGCTATGGGCTCTCTTGCCCGAGAGGACCGACCCTGTGCCGGTCATCCCGGAGTGGCCTCAGTTCATGCAGGGCTGCGTAGCCTACCGGATGTCGCTCGATGACCAGGCGCCCCGCTCGCCGCGGACCGTCGATCCGTATCGACGGTGAGCGCACTCGGCGGTCGCCCGCTGCTCTCAGATTCAGATCTGGTTGAGCGCGCTGCCGTCCACTGACCTGGCGCCGGTGGTCGGTGGTGACCGGGGCGACATCGCGTAGCTAGCCGAGCCGGCCGGCGGGGAGGTGCGGACGCCGCGGATGAAGTATTCGATCGCCTCCTTCAGCGGGAAAGCGATCGATCGGGCAACCGCTCGGCAGAGCCGCCGGGCGCGTCCCAGAGCCGGGTACGGGTCAGGCCCGAAGACATGTCAGACAGGGTCAGAACGCCGTCTTGGTGGCGACGCAGTCGCCCGCGGGGCGGACGGGCTGCACCGTCTCGCACAACGACCGGCGGGTACGGTGACGCGGTGATCGTCAACCGCTGGGACGACGCCGAGGCGGCGCGCCGGCCCGGAGCGCTCGGTCAGCGTGTCTACTCGTCCCGGCTGCTCGGCATGGACCCGGACCTGGTGTTGCACGGCGGTGGCAACACGTCGGTCAAGGTGACGCACACGACGGTGTTCGGCGAGGAGGTCGGCGCGCTCGTCGTCAAGGGAAGCGGTTCCGACCTGGCCGACATCGACGAGTCGGGGTTCGCCTGGCTCGGGCTGGAGGTGGTGTCGCGCCTCGCTCACCTGCCGGCGTTGTCCGATGCCGAGATGGCTACGCAGTTGGCGATGGCCGCAGTCGTGGCTGGTGGTCCCGCGCCGTCGGTGGAGGCCATCCTCCACGCCCTCCTGCCGGGCCGGTTCGTCGACCACACCCACGCCGACGCGGTCGTCACGATCACCAACACGCCGGCGGGCGCTGATCTGGTCGCCGCTGTCTATGGCGTCCGGGTCGCCGTCGTGCCCTACGTCATGCCGGGGTTCGACCTCGCCCGGCGCTGCGGCGAGCTGATCGCGGCCGGCGCACTCGCCGGCGGCGTCGAGGGCGTCGTCCTCGTGAACCACGGGATCTTCACGTGGGGCGAGACGGCCAAAGAGTCATACGACCGGATGATCGAGCTGGTGGGGGTGGCGGCGCGCTACGTTGCCGCCCGCCGCCGCCCGTGGCCCGCCCCACCGGCGGTTCCCGCCCGACCTGACCGTGTCGAACGGGCCCGACTGCGCAGCATGGTTTCGTCGGCGGCCAGCCGGCCGATGGTCGTGCGGAGCTCGACCGACGACGCGGCGATGGCGTTCGTCGATCATCCCGATCTCGCGACCATCACCCAACGCGGGACGGCCACCCCCGACCACGTGATCCGCACCAAGGCCTGGCCGCTCCTGGGCCGTGACATCGATGCGTTCGTGCGCCGGTACGACGACTACGTCGAACGCCACCGCCAGTCGGCGGGCCTGCACCGGCTCGACCCCGCGCCGCGGGTGATCCTCGACGCGACGCTCGGCCTCTGCTGCGCCGGCGTGACGCCGCACGACACCCGTATCGCCGAGGACATCTACCGCCACACGATGCAGGTGATCCTCGACGCCGAGGCCTTGGGCGGCTACCGGCCGGCGTCGATCGCCGACCTCTTCGCCGTGGAGTACTGGGATCTCGAGCAGGCCAAGCTGCGGCGAGGGACGGCGCCGAAGCCGTTCGCCGGCGAGGTGGCTGTGGTGACAGGCGCGGCCGGTGGCATCGGGCGGGCGTGCGCGGCCGCGCTGATGGCGGAGGGGGCGGCGGTGGTCGGTATCGACGTCGACCCCGAGGTCAAGGCGGTTTTCGACGGGCCCAACTGGCTCGGCATCCAGGCCGACGTGACCGACGGCGACGCGGTCGACGCCGCCCTCGACGCGGGAACGGCCGAGTTTGGCGGCCTCGACATCCTGGTCCTGAACGCCGGCGTCTTCCCCGCCAGTGCACGGATCGGCGCACTCGACGACGGAACGTGGCGACGAGTGATGGCGGTCAACCTCGACGCCAACCTCGCGCTCATGCGCGCCGCCCATCCCCTCCTGGCCCTGGCGCCGGCCCCCAACGCCGGCCGGGTGGTCGTCATCGGCTCGAAGAACGTCCCCGCTCCGGGGCCGGGCGCGGGCGCCTACTCGGCGTCGAAGGCGGCGCTCACCCAGCTGGCCCGGGTGGCCGCACTGGAGTGGGGCGCCGACGCCATCCGGGTCAACATCATCCATCCCAACGCCGTGTTCGACACCGGCGTGTGGTCGGAGGACGTTCTCGCCGAGCGGGCGGCGCAGTACGGGGTGACAGTCGAGGAGTACCGGAGCCGGAACGTGTTGGGGGTCGAGGTGGCGAGCGGGCACGTCGCCCAGCTGTGCGTGGCGATGTGCGGGCCGGCGTTCGCCAGGACGACGGGGGCTCAGGTCGCCGTCGACGGAGGCAACGACCGGGTCATTTGACGTTCTCGACCTGTGCCCGGAGACGCGCCAGCCGCCGGTCCCACGGGTCATCGGCATGTCCCGGGCCGGCGCTCCCGGCAAGCGCTACCTCCTGGCCAAGCCCGACGAACCTGCCCGTCGAGAAAGCCGCAGCCGTGCAGCGTTCGGGCTACTTGGCGAGGACGTTGATCGCCTGCGCCCAGAGGACGAACTTGTTGGTCGCCAGGTCGCGGATCGTCTGAATGCCGAAGGCGGCCTTCAGGTGCTCCGCGTCGCCGTCGGACACGCCCTGCAGCGCTGATACCGGCGCAGCGGCCAGCTCGGCGAAGTCCTTGCCCTCGTACGCCTTGTCCAGAAACTTGGCCACGTCTGCCATGTGTCGTTCCTCCGCTTCGTCCGCCGGTGGGTCTCGGGAAAACACCGTAGTCGCGCATATGGTCGGGGTATGTGCCGCAACATCACTCCCTTGCGTGGCCTCGAACCTCCGGCGACGGCCGAGGAGGTCGCGTCCGCGGCGCGGCAGTACGTCCGCAAGGTGGCCGCAGTGAGTACCGCCGGCCAAATGGCGTCGCCGGCCATCGAGAGGGCGATCGAGCGGGTGGCGGCGGCCACCGCGGATCTGCTCTCCGAATTGCCGGCCCGGCGCAACCCGCCGACCGTCGTCCCGCCCCTTCGTCGGCGATAGGTCCGCGTCGGCGATAGGTCAGCGCCGGCTCTCGCAGCGATTGGTCAATCGGGGGTGCCATGTCACCGCCGACTGACCAAAACGTTCGGGTGGCTGAGCGGCTGGCGTCCTCGCCAGTCCCAGCGCTGACTACCGGGGCGAGGCGGTGGCCATGTGGCGGACGCCGGCCCTCTCGTCGAGGACGTCGTCGCCCGGGCACCGCCGCCGGCCGACGTAGCGCTCGGTGAAGTCCTCACAGACGGCGACGGTGGAGCGACCCACGCCGAGGCGGGGAAGGGCCTCGATGGCCGCGACGAAGCAGGTGGCAGCGGCGGACGCCAGGCCGGGATGGCCGAGCCCGTGCATGGCCGCGTCCGCCCAGCGGCCGGCGACGGGCGTGCACGCCCGCTCGGCGATGTCGAGCGCCTCGGGATCGTCGAGCAGGGCGGCGGTGACCGCCACCGCCACCTGCCACCACGGGTCGGGGACGGCGTCGATCATCCGCAGCTCGAGCCAGCCCTTGGGCCGCACTGGTGGGAACAGGGTGGTCAGGTGGTAGCCGAAGTCGTCGAGCGTCGGAAAGCCGAGCTCGTGGCCCTCGGCCATCCAGCGGGCGAAGGAGAGGCC
>JANMRJ010000097.1:0-3963 GCA_031370985.1 Acidimicrobiales bacterium | reverse complement strand
GTGCCGTCAGTGCGGGTGAGCCTGCGCCCGAGGGCGTCGTAGGCATAGGACACGGTCGGGCTGCCGGGCACGGCCACGGTCAGGGGCTTGTTCGTCGCGTCGTAGGTGAAGACGCTGTTGGTTGGATCACCAACCGGGGAGCCTGTCTGGTTGCCGGCGGCATCGTAGGCGAAGCTGCGGCTGAGCCCGGCCTTGGTCTGGGAGACGAGCTGGTCGGCGCCGTTGTAGGTGAAGCTGGTCGCCCCGGCCGCGGTCCGGTTGCTGTCGGCGTCGTAGCTGTAGGCGACGGTGCTGGCTGGGGAGCTTGGGGCGGTGAGGGTGTAGCTCGTCAGCCGGCGGAGCGGATCGTTGACAAGGTTGATCGTGCTCGCGGCGGCAAGGCCAGTCCGGCCCGGGATCGACTGGCTCTCGGCGACGAGGTTGCCGACCCGATCGAAGCTCGTGGCAAAGGTCGCGAGGGTCGACCCCGTGGCACTCGCGAGGGTGAGCCCGCTCGGGCGCTTGGCGGCGTCATAGCTGAACGTCTCGGTCGTGCCGGCCGGCCAGGCCCGGGCACCGAGCAGACCATCGGGGCGCCAGGCAAAGGTGGCGTTGCCGGCAAAGAGAGCGGGCATCGCCGCGCTGGCCAGGCGAGCCAGACCGTCGTACGTGAAGCTCGCCGTGCCGGCCGGTTCGAGGGCAGTCGCAATCGTGCCGTCGGGGTTGTAGGTCGCACCCGAGATCGTCGCCCCGGCCCGGCTGATCGCGCTCAACCGGTTGAGCGAGTCATAGCTGAAGGCGAGCGTATCGCTGCCATTGGACGCGCTCGTCCGCCGACCGGCGGCATCGTACGTGTAGGCGGTGCTGATCGATGCTGCGCCACCGCCGGCGGCCGTGATCGCGGTCACGTTGTTGGCGGCATCGTAGCCATAGGTCTGGGCGTGGAGAAGTCAGGGCTGTGCAGACTCCCGCCCGCAGCGTCGGCTTCACCTTCTGTGACGATGCCGACAACATGCGCCATCTCACTGTCCGGCGGCCGATGGTACTCGGCGAAATGACAGCATATCCTCGAACCTGATCGACCTCGCCCAGCCCCGAACGGCTGATATCATCGATCGGCGCAGCTACGCGCAGACACGAGGGAGGGCAGATGGGGTTCCTGAAGCGAGTCTTCGGCCGCGAGCAACCAGGCGCGTCCCCGCCCGCCCTTGACCTCGATGCTCTGATGATCCAGCAACTCGCGCAAGCGGGAGCCGACCTTCGGCTGTCTCGCGAAACCATGCACTACCTGTACGTCCCGACGGAGCGAGCGGCAAGACTGGCCCTGCAAGACCTGAGCGTAGACGGTCGGAAGCTCGAAATCAGGCCGGCCGCGGAGGGGACTGGATGGCTCGTCCTGTTGACCCAGTCGATGATCGTCAGTCCCAGTGCAATGGCCGCCCTTCGGGCTGAGATCGAGGCGGTCAGCGGGCAGCACCGAGGCGACTATGACGGCTGGGAGGCCGCAGTCAGGTCAGACTGAGGTCCGCCGTGCCCGCAGCGGCGTTCGCAGCACTGGTGAGCGCGGCGCGCTTGTAGGATCGGTCAGTGAGCGAGCCGACACCGCAGTCGATCCGACCGGTCCCGACGTAGATGTACGTCTCGCTCGACGACCGACGTTCGACGACAGACGTTTGGGCTATCTTCACGTGGTCACCTCACGCCGCTGCGGCCGCCGAAGCTCCTCGGCACCCGGTCCATGAGTGCTTCGAGTTCCAAGCCGTGAGCGTTTGGAGAGTCGTCATCGCCAAGACCCACCTGGACCGGCTCGGCGGCAATCGCCTGCTTGATCTCAGGGCGGTTCAAGTCCCCAACGGTACCGTCGCCTGGGTACGACAACCTGAACAGCCCCACCACCGGGGCTTGTGATCGCCAGAATTAACCCCACGCCCGTCACCGCCTCCTCAACGACCGGGGCACCCTCCTCGGCCGTCACGACCGCCACGCTGAAGGCGGCTCAGCCGGTGCGGACCGAAGGGACCGGGCACGGAGCGAGCGCGACACAGGCGCCGACGCCGTGCTCAGACGATCCCGACGGAACAAGCGGCAAGCCGGCACTGCAAGACCTGAGCGTAGACGGTCGGAAGCTCGACACGAAGCCGGCTGCGGAGGGAACTGGAGGCTCATCCTATTCACCCAGTCGATGATCGTCAGTCCCGGCGTCATAGCAGGACGCGCGTCCAGATCGCGCTATCGCGCGTGAAAGAGCAGGCCCCTCCCGCGGTGTGGGTGGACACTCACCACTCGAGCTCAGGCTTCCACCCCGCCACCACCTTTTCCTTCAGCCACGTGTCGTTCACGACGCTGAAGATCGGCAACCGGGGGTCATTCGTTCGGCCGAGGCGCTGACGCACGCCGTCAGTCTCCGTGAACGCCATCCAGCCCATCCTCTTGCTGCCAGATCTCATGACCGGGAATGGTCGCAATGCATCTGGTATGGGGACGACCCCGATCGGGATCACGATCTTGCGGCGCACCGCGGCATCGAGAGGAAAGAAGATGGGCCACCGCCAATCATGGATCCGCATCACGTCGGCTACCGTCGGCTCTTCCTCAAAGATTGGTTCCGCCATCCAGACCAAATGGCCAATGCGTTCAAGGTAGTGGGTCATCAGGCCGACTGCGAACCCCGGGTCGCATGCCAGGGAAAAGGCCAACCCCGGCTTCAGGGCCATCGTCATGGCGTGCTATCCGCAGACACTCGGGGCAGCGAAGCCGACGGCTCGGAGAAGTTCGCACCCACGCTGAATCGCTGATCCATAGTCCGGGTTGCTCCTGGCGATGCTATTGATCTGGTTGAGGAGCTGGTCGCCTCCTGGCCCACCATTTTCCTCGATCAGGACCTGCTCGACGGCGCGGGCATCGGCTCTGCTCAGGTTGGTCAAGCCTTCGATCGGATTGATGTCAATACCCTTGTTCGCCAGGTGTTCAGCTGCCCGTCTCAGGATATTGTTGGTGATGCCCACGTAGTCGCCGTTCTCGGATGCGTAGACGGCGACATCGCCAGTATTGACTGCTCCTGTGGCGATGGCATCCTCGGCCACCACCTCTCCAGCCACGGTGACAGCGGCTTCGGTCTCGGCAACCACAGTGGCGGCGGCTTCGGCCTCGGCCGCCACGGTGATCGCAGCTTCGGCTCCGGCGCCGACCGCAGCCGCGACCTCACAGACCCCACTGAGCACACAGGCGGCACCGACCACAACGACGCCCACCACCGCGACCGCCACAAGGGCACCACCGGAGACTCCCCCGTTGGCACCACTCATGGGAGCGCAACCGCTCCTGTTGCCGCACACGGACCGCGGGCTACCACCCGCGCTCGCAGTCGAGCCGACATGGATCCGATCGCTCGCATCTTCGCCCGCTGCGTGGGTGACATGACCCCGGTCGCTCGCATCGGTGACTGGCGCAGCCGAACTGTGGCGCCGCTGGATGGCGGCCAGCTGGGCCTGGCCGGCGGCCAGAGCAGACAGGGCCGCCACGGCGGCCCGGGCGGTGGCCGCCTCGCGGGTCCAGGCCTGGACGGCCGCGGTCAGCGCCTGGGAGGCCCGCGCCAGGCGCGAGGCGTGCCAGGACGCACACACGTCGGCCTCGCCGAGCCGGCACTGCTGGTTGGCGGCAGTCACGGCGTCAGCGGCCAGGCGGTCCGCGCGCAGAGCCGCCCGGTGAGCGCTGTCGTGTCTGGCCAGCGCCGCATTGGCGGCACTGGTCAACGCAGCAAGCTTGGGCGCGAGAGCGAGCTCGGCACAGTCGTCCGCGCCGTAGTTGCAGGCCCGGTGGCCATCGGGATCGATCATCGAGCCTGGGTTGGCCCAGGCATAGAGATAGCGGTTGAGGCTCAGTGGGTTGGCGGCCTGCCCGAGCATCGTGTCGAGCCCGGTGAAGGCACCGATGGCCGGGTCATACTGGCGGGCCCCGAAGTCGTACTGGCCACTGGTTGGTTCG
>JANMRJ010000072.1:0-3264 GCA_031370985.1 Acidimicrobiales bacterium | reverse complement strand
CCGCAGGACGCGGACACGGTTCCCCGAGCGCAGCGGCGCCCCGGTGATGCCCTCGACCAGGCGGGTGAACTCAACGCTGCCGGGCTGGGGCGGGTCATCGAACTGGTACCCCGCCCGACCCTCCCGCCGGTACCGCGCCGTGCCGACGGCATAGGTCACGGCCAGGCCCGCCCCGATCGGCACCGCCGCCCTGATGACCCACGATTTCGCAGAACCCGGCACAATTCCCAAGTTAGTTGTCGATCCGGGCAGATCCCGTTCGTCGTAGGGCGAATCACCCAGCGATACGACGAGCAACTCCGGCGGCGCGACGGCGTCCCGAGGAACCCAGGCGCATGGCTGACGACAGCGGCGTGGAAGCTGCCACCCGGCGCCAGCCATCGAGGCCCAGGTGGCCCTCCACCACTCCCTTGAGCGCTTCTGCTTCACCTCCGCCGTGCGCCTGCCCTGGATGGAGGCGATCTACAAGCCGGTCCTGGTCCTCTGGGTGCCGCTCCTGGGCTTCCACCCCGCCGCCTACGCGGCCATGGGTGCTCTGGTCCTGATGTTCGGCCAGCTCCAGCACACCGAGCTGGTCCGCCGGCGGACCGCCCTCGACCTCGTATTCGTCACCCCCTCGGCCCACCGGGTGCACCACGGGTCGAACCCCGGGTACCTCGAGAAGAACTTCGGCTCCATGATCATCATCTGGGACCGGCTGTTCGGTACCTACGCCCCCGAGACCGTGCCTGTCCGCTACGGCCTGGCCGGCGGCAAGCGGGTCACCACGCCGGCCCAGGCCCTGACCGGCGGCTACCCGGCTCTCCTGGCGTCGGTGCGGGCCCAGGACGGCCTCGTCGCCGGCGCCCGCTACCTCATCGCCGCCCCGTGAACCAATCGTCCGCACCCAGCGGCGCCGGATCTGGGAGAATCGGCCCGTGTCGGACGACTTCCGAGTAGTGGGCACCAACGACGCCGCGCCGTTCACCCTCACCCTCCATCGCAGTGAGGGCATGGCGTTGCTGGCGATGAACTGGCGGGTCGGGCGCCCGCCCGACGACTTCGTCGGTTTCGGCATCCGGTACTACCCGCCCGGCTCGACCCGGTACTTCCACGTCACCAACCGGCTGTCGTTCCTGGGTGTCCCCGACTTCGGGAAGCGCCAGCCATCAATGAAGGCGCCGATCCAGAAGTTCCGGTGGGTGCACTTCCCGTCGAACGCCGCCGTGCCGGGCGACTTCCGGTACGTCGTCACGCCGATGTTCATGGATGCCGACGACACCCTCCACGCCGGCGAGGCCCAGGAAGTGGCCCTCGCCCTGAACCGCGAGACCCACCCCGGCCTGCTCGACGTGACGTTCACCCGCGGCTTCGTGTCGTCCCAGGCGTTCGTCGACAGGTTCGAGAAGGACGGGGCTATCTCCACCCTGCTGCCGGCGAGCGCGGATGAGGGCCTCACCTTCGTCCCGACCCACCCGAAGGCGGCCGCCGCGCTGACCTGGATGGGGTTCGAGGCCCGCCAGTCGATCCTCGAGGGGCTCGACGAGGCGGTGGCCGACACCACGGCCACCGTCCGGGCCGTGGCCTATGACCTGTCCGAGCCGGGCGTGGTGTCCAGGTTGGAGCAGCTGGGGAACCGCCTCCGGGTGATCGTCGACGACTCCGATACCCACGGCGCGGCGGGCTCGGCGGAGTCCACCGCCGCGGAACGGCTGGTTGCATCCGCTGGGGCGGCCAACGTGAAGCGCCAGCACATGGGCAACCTCCAGCACAACAAGACGATCGTGGTATCCGGCCCGAGCCTGCAGAAGGTGGTGTGCGGGTCGACCAACTTCAGCTGGCGGGGCTTCTACGTCCAGAGCAACAGCGCGGTGGTGCTCACCGGCCCTGCGGCCGTGGCTCCGTTCGCGGCCGCGTTCGAGCAGTACTGGGCGGCCGGCCCGACCGCGTTCCGGAAGTCGGCCTCGGCAGTGTGGACCGACCTCGGGCTGCCCGGCGTTGACGCCAAGGTGACCTTCTCTCCCCACAGCCCGGCCAACGCCGTGCTCACCTCCGTCGCCGACGACATCCGCATGGGCACCACGTCGAGCCTGCTCTACTCCCTGGCGTTCCTCTACCAGACGAACGGTCCCGTGCGCGAGGCGATCAGGCTCATGACCGAGAGCCCGACCGTCTTCGTCTCCGGGATCTCCGACCGGGCGGTCGGTGGGATCGGGGTGCAGACGCCGAACGGCAACGTGGCGCCGGTCTACCCGGCCACGCTGTCGGCCAATGTGCCGGTGCCCTTCTCCAAGGAGCCGGCTGGCGGCGGGGGGATCCGTCTGCACCACAAGTTCCTGGTGATTGACTTCGACAAGCCGACCGCCCGCCTCTACCTCGGGTCGTACAACTTCTCGGGGCCGGCGGACAAGGACAACGGCGAGAACCTGCTGTTGATCCGCGACCGGCGTGTCGCCACCGCCTACGCGGTCGAGGCTGTCCGCCTGTTCGACCACTACCAGTTCCGGGTGAAACAGCAGAATGCGGCCACGGCGACGGCGATCCTGGCCCTGCGGAAGCCGCCGCGGCTGCCGGGTGAGCTGCCGTGGTTCGATGACCACTACACCGACGTCAACAAGATCCTCGATCGGAAACTTTTCGTATAACCCGGCGCCAGTGGCGCCACGGTCGTTGGCGGCGACCGCTGAGTTCGCCGGGCGCAGCCTTCAGGGCAGGCGCCAGCTCCGTAGGATGGCGTCGAAGTCCCGCTCCGCGGTTCCGCCCCCACCCACGACACTCGCCAGGAAGCCCCGGAAGACGAGCTCCTCGACCACGGGCCCGATGAGCACGATGAGCAGGAACCCGAGGAGCAGGGCGCCGGCGCCGCCATCAGCCGCGAGCACTGCGGCGGTCGGGTCGAGCACCGGGCGGCCGAGGGCGAGGGCGAGGCGGAGCCCGGCAGCGAGCAGGAGGGCGAGACCGCCCCCGACGACGAAGCCCTCGGCCGCACCCACCAGCGCAGTCTCTCGACCGACTTCAGGGCGCAACCCGAGGGAGGCGGAGCGGCCCAGTACCCACAGTGCTCACGCGCCGTAGAAGACGAGCCCGGCGACAAGGGACAGCCGGACCGCAGACGCAAGGTCCATCCCGTTGGCGATGACGACGCCGGCGAGGACGACCTGGAAGGCCAGGTTGAGACCGATGAGGGCGGCGATCGTGCGGCCGGCCCGGCGACCGGCGACCGCGGAGCGATTCGGCCCGGCGGGACCGACATCGACGTGCAGGCCGCCCAGGGCCCGCGCCTCA
>JANMRJ010001203.1:0-1485 GCA_031370985.1 Acidimicrobiales bacterium | reverse complement strand
GAGCCCGACCCCCTGTTCGACCTCACACAGACCGACTTCGACGCGCACTCGGCCCAGTTCGCCGGGCGCTAGCGGGCCGAGACCGACCGGCTGGCCACGCTTCTGAAGCGGCGGGCGGTGAGCGCGGCACGGCGCAACCCGACCCGGTTCGACCTGGTGGACCGCATCGAGGAGCTGATCGCCGAGTACAACGCCGGCAGCCTCAACATCGACGAGTACCTCCGTCGCCTCATCTCGCTGTCCCATGACCTCAGCGCCGAGGAACGCCGGGCGGTGGTCGAGGACATGACCGAGGAGGAGTTGGCCGTCTTCGACCTCCTCACCAAGCCGCAGCCGGTCCTCGACGACGCCGAGCGGGCGGTGGTGAAGGCAAGCGCCAAGCGCCTGCTCGCCCACCTGCACGACAAGCTGGTCCTTGACTGGCGGCGCAAGGCGGCGACCGCTTCCGAGGTCCGGACCACGATCCGCGACGTCCTGGACGCCGACCTGCCGGCCGACCCGTACCCGCCCGAGCTGTTCGATACCAAGGTCCAGGCAGTGTTCGACCACATCGTCAGCGCCTACGGCGACGACGGCTCCAGTGTGTACGCCGGTGACGCTGTAGCCGCTGGCGGGACGGGCGGGGTCGCGGTGGCGGTGCTGACCGAACCGGACCTCGACACGATCGCCGAGAGCGTGGTGGAGCGGATTCGGGTCGACGCCGAGTTCGCCTCCAAGGTGGCCGAACAGCTCGGCATCGTCGGCGGCGCTGCCTTGCGGACGGTCGCCGCGATCATCGAGAACGACGAGGACTTCGCCGTCGAGTTCAAGTCAACCGCCCGCTGGGACCTCCGCGAGGACAAGCCGAACAAGGCGATGGAGGACTCGGTCGTGAAGACGGTCGCCGGGTTCCTCAACACCGACGGCGGCACCCTTCTCATCGGCGTCGGGCCCGATCGCCAAGTCGTCGGCCTCGACCACGACTACCCGAGGGTGAAGCCCCCGAACGGGGATGGCTTCGTCAACTGGCTGACCACGCACCTGACCACCGCAGTGGGCCACGCCGCCGTCATGCGCAGCCGGGCGAGGATCGCCGTCCACGACGGCCATGAGATCTGCCGCCTCGACGTCGCCCGCTCCTCCCGCCCGGTCTGGGCGAGGACGAGCAAGGAGGACCGGGTCTTCTTCGTCCGCATGAACAACTCAACCCGGCCGCTGCCGGACGGAGAGCTGGACAGCTACATCATCGACCGCTGGCCCGGGCGACCTGTAATGTGAGCGACCTACAGCCCTCTTGTGACTGCAGAGTGACACCATCGGGGCAGCCCCGACCCGGTGATCAACGCGCTGAGAATAAGCCTCTACGCAGGGAGCAGTGACAGGTCCACGCCGCTCCTGGCTATAACGTGGATAAGCGGAGCCGAACTGCGGTACGGCTCCACAAGAGCCGCTCGCCACTCCAGCTCCTCGTATGCAGCGCGATGCTCGTCAGTCAGTATCGTTGTT
>JANMRJ010001180.1:0-2592 GCA_031370985.1 Acidimicrobiales bacterium | reverse complement strand
CGAGGGCATTGAAGTCGTCGACGACCGAGTCGCCGGTCTTCACCATCGGGCCGATCTCGACATCGATATTGGCCACCGTCCAGGCCACATCGGCATGGCGCGCGAAGTCGGGGCTTTCGAACAGCGTTGTCTCGCCGTGGCGAACGGGGAAAATCGGCTGATCGGGGGCACCCATGCGGTGCGTCGTGACCCGGATCGCCTGGGCCTTGGTCGAGGGGACCGGCCGGTCGCTGTCCCGGAACTGCTTCCAGAGGAATCGCACCAACGGGTTCTGGTGCGCGCTGGGGCTGAACCAGATCTTGGCTTCGACGGTCATATCCGCGGCCAGGTCACGGTTCGTCTCGTCGGCCCAGCCGCGCTGGCCGGTCACCGTGATCTCCACATTCAGCGCGCCCAGAGAGGGGGAAGCGATGCCCTGTTGCGGGCAGATGATCGAATAGACCCGCCCTTCATCGGTATAGCCAAGCCGGGAGATGTCCGGGGCGAACATCTGGTAACAACGGGTCTCGGGCCGGCCGGCCTCGACGAGCCAGCTGAACTCGGGCCATTTCACCGCCTGCTGGCGCTGCAGCTTGTCGATGTTGGCCATGTTGTCCAGCATCGGCAGCGAGGAAAGGTTTGGATCGGGATAGGCGAATGCTGGGTTCGATTCGGCGAAGCCGCCGGTCCAGCCCGGCGGAATGTCTGTGGGAGATTCGGTGGTCATGTGTTCTCTCCGTTCCGTCGGTATAGAAGTGCAGAGTCGAGTCGCGCCGAACGATGTCTTTCGGCTCCGATGCGGAGTGTAGCCAGTGCCGGTCCAGCCTTCTGCTACCGCTCCGGCAGACGCCATCGCCGGAGCTACATGGCCGGTACGACTGACACCGGGCAGCGGATGCCGGGGGCCCGGCTCAGCCGCCCATCGGCGGTCAGCAGCGCGCAACCCAGGTGCTCGGCCAGCGCGATGTAGCCAGCGTCGTAGACCGACACGATGTCGCGAAGCTCCCAGACCCGGTCCAGGAACCCAACCACCCCATAGCGCACGATTCCGAGCCGTCGCCATGTGTCAAGGGCGGACCAACCAGCACCGGCGGCAACCTCTCGGGCCGCTACTCTTCGCCGCAGCTCGCTGGCCACCTCGGAGTCGATCAGGTGCGGCGCGTGGAGCTGCTCGCCGGCGAGGATCTGGCGCGCCAGCCCAGCATTGAGCAGCGCCGACAGCGCCGCCGACGCGTCCACAACGATCATCGCTCAGCGCGCCCGGCATCCACGTCCGCAACGATGGTCCGAGCCAACGCCCAGATCAGGCAATGCCGCGAGAAGAGCTGGGTTGTCCGCCCGCAACGAGACCTCGGCCAGCTCCCGGACCGCGACGGCATTGAGCGACATCCGGTCTCGATCGGCAAGTCACCAGTCAGAACGCGAGGCCACACCAGCAGCTCCAGCTCGGACCTTCACGAATCTCCGGAGCCGAGGCGATGCGGCGGTTGTCTCGGGTCCGAGGGTCGTGGGGGCAGCGATCGTGGACGCGGTGATCCCGGAGCGAGGGCCTGGTCGAGCACCTCGGCGAACGCCGCCGCCCAGTCCCCGTAGCCGAGCGCTCCGGGATGGAACCCGTCGGCCGCGTACTTGCCCCGCCATGGCGGACCGGTGTGGGCCCACACGTCGGCCACGACCAGGCCCGCGGCCGGAGCCTCGTCGCGTAGTACCCGGTTGGCCGCCTCGGTCCGCTCCCGGCTGAACCCCTGCGGCACGGTGGCGATGACCGCTCGCTCGGGGAGCCGGGCCATGATTGCCTCCAGCCGCTCCTGAAGGACCTCCGCTGGCGTTCGGCGGACCAGGTCGTTGGCACCGATGGCGCACGTCACCAGGTCGGGCGCCTCCGCCAGCGCGGCCAACGCCGGCAACTGCCGGTCGAGCGCGTCGGCGGCCCGCGCCCCGGACCTCGACAGGTTCACCACCCGCCACGGGCGGTCGGAGCCGTCGTCGAGTGCCTGCCGGAGCTGGCCGACGTAGCCCTCCTGCGCCGTCGGGGCACCGATGCCCTGGGCGGTGGAGTCGCCGAGGACGACCCAGAGCGGGCCGGTGGCGCCGCCGAGGGCGACGCTGTTGGCCTCCTCCCACTCCGCCGCGTAGCGGGCGATCTGGCCGTGCACCTGCCGGAGCCCGGGATGGAGCACGCGGGCCAGGCGCCCGAGCACCGACACGTCAGGGCCTCCCGTAGGATTTCCGCATGCACGAAGGTACCGGGGGAACCGGGGGAACCGGGGGAACCGGGGGAACCGTCCCTGCCGGCGGGCCGGCGCTGACCAACCCGACCGAACTGGTGACGCACAGCGTCATATGTCGCACTGGGCGTCACCAGTTCGGTCGAGGGCGGCCGTGAGCCTCCTCGTCGGCACAGCCGCCGGCCTGCACCGGGTCGACGACGGGCACACCGAGCTCGCCGGCCGCCCGGTCGACGCCCTCGCCGGCGGCCTGGCGCTGGTCGAGGGCCGCGCCGTCTGGTGCGACGGCGAGTGGCTTGGCAAGCCGATCGAGGGCCCGCGGGCGACGTGCGTCCTGCCGTTCGACGGCGGCGCCCTGGTCGGCACTGTCGAGGGCCACCTCGTC
>JANMRJ010001170.1:0-2005 GCA_031370985.1 Acidimicrobiales bacterium | reverse complement strand
GTCGCGCCCGAGGCCGCCGCCCGCCGGCTGACGCTGCGTCACCTGATCGACCCAGACGTGCCCGCAGTCGTCCTCGGCGACGCCGCTCGCCTGCGGCAGATCCTGGTGAACCTGCTGGGCAACGCGGTCAAGCACACCGACACCGGCGGCATCTTTGTGCTGGTCAGGGCGGCGGCGCCGGCAGGGGCACCGCTCCGCGCCGACCCGCAGCTTTACTTCGCCGTCCAGGACTCGGGGATCGGCATCCCCGCGGCGGCCCAGGAGCGCCTCTTCCTGCCGTTCAGCCAGGTGCAGGGCCCGTCGGCCCGGCGCGAGGGCGGGACCGGGCTGGGCCTCGCCATCAGCCGCCGGTTGTGCGAGCTCATGGGCGGGACGATGTGGCTCGAGAGCGAGGAGGGTGCCGGCTCGACGTTCCACTTCACGGTGGCGGCCGAGCCCGTGGCCGCGGCGGAGCCCGTGCCGGCGCCCGAACCCGTGACGCAGGACGCCCCCGGCGAGGGGTTCGACGTGCTCGTCGCCGAGGACAACCCGGTCAACCGGGAGGTGATCATGCTTCTCCTCACCCGGCTGGGCCATCGGACCAACGTCGTGGCCGACGGGACCGAAGCCCTCGCCGCCCTCGAGACCCGGCGGTACGACATCGTCCTGATGGACATGCGGATGCCCGAGATGGACGGCCTGGAGGCGAGCCGGATGATCCACGATCGGTGGCCGGAGCGCCGACCCTGGATCGTCGGCGTGACCGCCAACGCAGTGGCCGGCGACCGTGAGCTGTGCCTGGCCTCGGGGATGGACGGCTACCTCAGCAAGCCCTTCTCGATGGCTGAGCTGGCTGGCGTCCTCGACGGGTTCCGACCGGCGATCACGACCGTGAAAAAACAACGCCAGCCCAACGAATGAACAACGGAAATTGTTGGAATGGTGGTCCGCCGTTGGTGGCGTCACCGGGGCGGGTCCGTCAAGCTTCCTACGGAGCTGTCCCGGGGCTTTGAGACGCTCTGCGCCGGGACGGATGGGACCTCGCCTGCCACCAGGCTGCGACGGAGAGGCCCGGTCCGTCACAGCGATGAAGTACGTACGGGCGGGGAGCACCGGACGGGTGGACCCCCTGGCGGGTGGGTCCTACGCGGCCCGGGTCGGCGGCGGCGCGAGCAAGCCCGTCGCTCGACGCAGCGGCCAGGCTGGACTGCGGCACACGTATCGGCCCGCTGAGAGCTGCTGCCTCCCGGCCCTGACTCGGTTCACGGGGATACGTTGCGCAGGACCCAGCCGCTGCGTTGAACGACGGACTCCGTTCATGACGATAGCCTGTAAAGGCCAGGAGGGGTGCGGGAGCGGCCGAACCGGCACGCCTGGAAAGTGTGTAGGGGGCAACCCCTCGTGGGTTCAAATCCCACTCCCTCCGCTCGGTACGTCACCGGTCCACCCGCATGCAAGGGTGGATCGGTGACCGATGCCGCCGCCATGGGCCTGGCTCTGATCGAGGCGCGGCGTGCCCTGGAGCACGGCGATGTCCCCGTGGGCGCTGTCGCCGTCCTCGCCGGCGCGGTCGTCGCCGCCGACCACAACCGGCGTGAAGAGCTGGGCGACCCGACCGCCCACGCCGAACTGCTGGTCCTCCGATCGGCCGCCGAGGTCGTCGGCGGCTGGCGGCTGGGCGACGTGACCCTGGTCGTCACCCTCGAACCCTGCCCCATGTGCGCTGGCGCCCTGGTGGCGTCGCGGCTTGGCCGAGTGGTCTTCGGGGCCACCGATCCCCGGGCCGGCGCCTGCGGGTCGCTGTACAACCTTTGCGCCGATCCCCGCCTGAACCACGACGTCGTGGTCACCCACGGCGTGCGCTCGGCGGAGTGCTCGGAGCTGCTGGGGCAGTTCTTCGCCGGCCGCCGCGCCGCCCGCTAGCCTGATCACCCCGGAGGGGTGCGAGAGCGGCCGAACCGGCACGCCTGGAAAGTGTGTAGGGGGCAACCCCTCGTGGGTTCAAATCCCACTCCCTCCGCTCGGT
>JANMRJ010001162.1:0-4035 GCA_031370985.1 Acidimicrobiales bacterium | reverse complement strand
CGGTGGCGCGGGCCACGTCCTCAAGCCGTGCCCGCGTGGCCGGCCCGATGTCGATGGGCCTCGACCCGAAGCGCCTCGTGGGCTGGTCGGGCGTGTGGTCGAACGCGACGGCCGGGCCAAGCGGCATATCCCGCAGCGCATCAGCCCACCAGTCGAGCTGGCGGCGCAGCACCTCCTCGGACACGGTGGCTCGTTGCCACACGGCGAAGTCGGGGAACTGGACTTCGATTGCCGGCAAAATCACCGAAGGGTCGCGAGAAGCAGCCAGCACTTCGGTCAGGAAGATCTCGGCACCGGTCCCGTCGCAAACGAGGTGGTCGAAGGTGACCGCCAGTTGCGTCGACCCATCGTCGAGCGGGTACAGGCCGGCGCGCAGCAGCGGGGGTCGGGACACGTCGAACGGCGTCGCGTCCTGCTCGGCAACTGTTCCCTCGGCGACAGCGATATTGACAGTCGCGGTGGGGACGATGAACTGCGCCGGCCCGGCCGCGAAGCCGGCCCGCAAGATCTGGTGGCGGTCGACGACGTACGCCAACGCGGCGCGGAGCGCATCGATGTCGACCGGGTCGTCGAAGCGATGCAGGGCAGTGAGGTTGTAGAGGCCGGGCGGCGTCGCCCTCGCTTCGAGGTCCCACATCTGCTCCTGGGCCAAGGAGAGGGGGATGCGCTCCCCCGGCTCACGCCGGCGGGCGACCAGGGCCGGCGCCGGCTCCGGTCTCGCGCCTTCGGCCACAACCACCGCGGTCAGCCCGCCGAGCGTCGGCGCCTGAAAGACGGCGCGCAGCGGCGTCTCGGTGCCGAACGAATCCCGTACCTTGGCGATGACCTGGGTGGCGAGCAGCGAATGCCCACCCAGCTCGAAGAAATCGTCGGTGGCCCCGATGGCCGACGGGTCGAGCCCGAGAACCGCGCCCCATATGGCGGCCATGCGGTCTTCGTCGGGCGAGCGACGGGTGGCCCCGGCATCTGGCGCCGCCGGCGCCGGCAGCGCGTCCCGGTCCACCTTGCCGTTGGCGGTGAGCGGCAACGCATCGAGCACCACGTACGCGGCCGGCACCATGTGGGCCGGCAGCCGTTCGACCAGGAGCGCCCGGAGCGGCGACGGTTCGGCGCCGGCGCCGACCACATAGGCGATCAGGCGCCGGTCGCCCGGCGGATCCTCATGGGCGACGACGACGGCCGCAACCACTCCCGGGTGCCGCAGAAGCGCGGCCTCGACCTCGGCACACTCGACCCGGAACCCCTGGATCTTCACCTGTTCGTCAATGCGACCGACGTACGCGAGGTCCCCGGTCGGCAGCTCGCGGACGAGGTCGCCGGTGCGGTACATCCGCTCACTGCGCCACTCGAAGAACCGCTCAGCCGTGCGCTCGCGGTCATTGAGGTAGCCGCGGGCCAAGCCGAGGCCGCCGATAAGCAGCTCCCCGGTCACGCCGGCCGGCACCGGCTGAAGGCCGTCGTCGACGACTACGACCGTGGTCCCCGGCAGGGCCCGGCCGATCGGGGGGTCCTCGTCGTGGTCGACAGCGGCCGGCGCCTCGTACATCGTCGACATGCAGGTTGTCTCCGTCGGCCCGTAGGCATTGACCCACCGGGAGCGGCCCCCGCTCAGCCGCGTCCAGGTGCGAAGGGCATGCCCTGATGCCCTCTCCCCGCCGACCACCACCAGCCGGATCGGCTCGGGCACCTGACGACCGCCGGTGTCGAGGTCACGCGTCCAAGCATGCCAGTAGGCCGTCGGGAGGTTGACGACGGTGATGGCCTGCGCCACCAGCCAGGCCGACCAGTCGGCGCCGAGCAGCGGCCGGTCCTCGGGCCGGAACACGACGGTCGCTCCTGCGGCCCAGGTCGGGAACATCTCCTCGATGCTGGCGTCGAAGCCCAAGGAGCAGAACTGCAGGACCCGGTCGCCGGGCGCCAGCCCGTAGGCGTCGATCACGGCGAGGTGGTGGTTGACCAGACCCCGGTGAGTCATGAGGACGCCCTTGGGCCCGCCGGTGGAACCCGAGGTGTAGATGACGTACGCCACGTCGTCGGCGCCGGCAGTCCGTGCCGGCGGGGCAGACGGCCGGCCGGCCCACGCGGCCGCGTCGGTATCGAGGGCGAGGGCCCCGACGCCGGCCGGCACGCGGGCAACACGGTCCGAGCGGGTGAGAACGGCGACCACGCCGGCGTCATCGACCATCAACGCCAGCCGCTCGGGGGGGTAGGCGGTGTCGAGGGGGACGCACGCCCCGCCGGCCTTGAGCACGGCCAGCAGGGCGACGGCCAGGTCGATCGAGCGGTCGAGGAAGATGCCGACGGTCACATCGGGGCCGACGCCGAGCGACTGGAGATGGGCAGCCAGCCGGTTGGCCCCAGCCTCCAGCTCGGCGTAGGTGACTGCATCGTCGCCGGCGATGGCGGCCACGGCATCGGGGTTGATGGCGGCGGCCGCCTCGACGAGATCGGCGACCGTGGTCATGCCATCTCGGAGATCCGCAGGCCCGGGTCGGCGACAACGGCGGCCAGCAGCCGTGCGTACCGGTCGGCCAGCCGCGACATGGTCGCTCGGTCGAACAGGTCGGTGGCGTAGACCAGCGTGGCATCGAGGGCGCCCGACGCCGACTCGACGACGAACAGCTCGACATCGAGGCGGGCAGTCACAACGCCGCCGAAGTCGGCACCCGTGTACCCGCCGACATCAGTGATCGTCACCGTCGCGCCCAGACGGTCTGGCGCCGGAGTGTGTTCCTGGAACTCGAACGCGACCTGCACGACCGGGTTGCGGCTCAGGTCGCGGGGCGGCTTCACCCGCTCGACGACCTTGTCGAAGGGCGCGTTGCGGTGGTCGAACGCCTCGACGGTCGTGCGCCGTACCCGGTCGACGACTTCGGCGAACGTCGGGTCGCCGGCCAGGTCGGTGCGCAACGGCAGAGTGTTGACGAAGAGGCCGACGAGGTCTTCCAACTCGGCGTGGTCCCGGCCGGCGGCGGTCACGGCCACGACCACGTCGTCGATACCGGCCGTGAGGGCCACGAGCACCTTGAACCCAGCGAGCAGGGTCATCTGGAGCGTCGCTCCTCGGCACCGACCGAGCGCCCGAACGCCGGCGACGACCTCGGTGGGCACGTCGGTACGCACCATGGCCCCGCGGTACGACGGCTCGGGCGGGCGCGGGTGGTCCGCCGGCAACTCCAGTGCCGGCGGGGCGCCGGCCAGGCGTTCCTGCCAGTACTGCAGGTGGGTTCCGAGCACGTCACCTTCCAGCCACCCCCGTTGCCACACCGCGACATCGGCGTACTGCACCGGCAACGAGGCCGGCGGCGGACCGGCGGCGTAAAGGGCAGCCAGGTCGCGCAGGACGACGCCCGCCGACCAGCCGTCGGAAACGATGTGGTGGGCGGTGACCAGCAACACGTGGTCATCGGGGCCGAGGCGCAGAAGCCGGGCCCGGAACGGCGGGCCGCCGGCCAGGTCGAAGGGCTGGAGCGCCTCGGCGCCGGCCCGCCGGCGCGCCTCGGCCTCGGCCGCCTCCGCGCCCAGGAGGGCAAGATCCTCGACGGGGAGCGGCACCGGTGCCGGCGGGGCGATGCGCTGGTACGGGCGGCCGGCCGGCGCCGGGAACGTCGTCCGCAGGGCCTCGTGCCGGGCAACGACGGCGGTCACTGCGCGCCCGAGCGCATCAATATAGAGCGGACCGACCAGCCGGTAGGCCGCCGGCATGTTGAAGAACGGGTTGCCGGGCACGAGCTGATCGAGGAACCAGAGCGGCTCCTGCATAAGCGCGAGCGGAGGCTCGGAGGTCACGCTCCGGTCGACAGTCACGAGCGATGGCCGCGCCGAGCGCGAGCCTGTCGGCGCCGCATCGATGACGCCGGCCAGGCCCGCCAGGGTCGGCGAATCGAACATGGCCCGCAGGGGCACCTCGACCCCAAGCGTGTCTCGCACCTTCGACACCACCCGGACGGCGAGGAGCGAGTGGCCGCCGAGCTCGAAAAAGTTGTCGTCGACCCCGAGGTCACCGACCCCGAGAACGTCGCGCCACACCGCCAC
>JANMRJ010001153.1:0-2101 GCA_031370985.1 Acidimicrobiales bacterium | reverse complement strand
CGTACTGCCAACGTGATGCCAATGGCTGTGACCAAGCACGACCGGCTGCAAGTCCGGGTTGACCCCGCTGAAAAGCGCCTCATCGAGCGGGCGGCGGCGGCATCACATGTGTCCGTGTCGGCGTTCGTGCTCCAGTCGGCGACGGCGAGGGCGGCCGACACACTCGCCGAGCGCCCATTGATCGAATTGCGTGCGGATGCCGCTGCGGTGTTCGCCGGGGCGCTCGACGCGCCGGCCGCCGTCAACGAGCGTCTTGCCGCAGCTTTGGCCCGGCCGCGGGCCTTCCGCTGGCTTGACTGAGCTTCGTCGCCCGCAGCCGCTCGATCCAAAGCGGCACGACAGATCCGCCTTCGATTCGGGCGCGCCCGACCTCGATGAGTGGCTTCGGCGGTACTCGGCGCAAAATCGTCGGCGCGATACCGCCGCGACCTGGGTCGTCACTGATGCCGCCTCGGTCGTCGTTGGCTACGTCAGCCTGGCGATGACGGGGATCGATCGAGCGATGGCCCCGGCCGAGCTTGCGAAGCAGGCCCCCGATCCCGTGCCGGCCCTGCTCGTCGGGCGCCTTGCAGTCGACCGAACGGTCAGCGGCCTCGGCATCGGTACCGCGCTGGTGGTTCATATCCTCGCCACCGCCGTCGATCTCAACGCCCGCGTCGCATGTCGAGCCGTGGCGGTAACCGCGTTCGACGGCCGCGCCAGGTCGTGGTGGGAACGGCTCGGGTTCCACCCGTTCGACCAGGACGACGCCGAGAACCCCGACCTCCACCTGCTCACGAGCGAGATCGAGGCCACGTTGCGAGCGATGCAGTAGAACGGCATGACAGCTCGTTCCGGCACTTGCGGCTCATCTCCCGGAGACGACGACCGCTTGGATCTGCTGGACGGGGAAGCCGTCGATGCGCCCCACGCTGCGCCGTTCTCGAAGGATCCCCGACGCCGAACCAAGTCTCCATCTCGCCGTCCAGGCCTCGGTCACCACGATCGAGTACGTGCCGACGTGGATCCAGTCGTGGGTGATGGTCGGTGTCGGCCACGGCGTACCTTCGACGTCGTACGGTCCCGTACTCTCGCCGTCGCCCCAGTTCACGTAATAGCGACCCGTCGCCATCACCTCCAATCGACCCAGGACCGTGTCTTCGGCCAAGGTCGACGAGGTCGTCCCACGCGTCTCCAGGTAGCCCAGCTTGCCGGTGATCGCCCGCCCGGGAGCGATGTAGGGCGTCGGGGCCGGAAGCCGGGCCCGCTCCCAGAACTGAGCCGCCAGGTACGAAGGCGTCACTGCCGGAGTCCCTGGCGCGGCATCCGCAGGAGGCGCCGGCGTGCCGACGGTCGCCGGGCACGGGGGGAAGTACTCGTACTCATAGGTGAGGGTCGGGCCGGGTGCGGCGTCGGTTGGCGTGACCCCCTCCGGCGCGTACCCGATGGTCACGCACGCCGTGCCGTCCGAAGTGCTCGCGAGCCGGTCGTAGGCCACGTAGCGCACAGTCCGGCCCGGCGTGCTGACACCGGTGGCACCGGTCCCGGGCGGCGTCGTCTGGACGGGTGCCGGCGGGCGCTGACCGGGACGGACCGTGACAGCCACCCCGTTGCAGATGTACTCGTCGGGAGCCGGGCTCGGGACACACTCCGGGTTGGATGCCGATCCGGCCTGAGCTCCTGCTGGGGATGGGGCCAATGTCGCCACGGCCGAGAGAACCAGGAGGGCGATCAGCGCGCGCACGGGTTCCTCGGTTCGGACCCGTCTTGCGGGAAGGCTTCATAGACGAACGCCCACTTCGCCTGGTTGTAGCCCGCTGGGTCTCGCGTCGGGTCACTCGGTCTCAGTGCCACCCACAACGGGTCGAGGATGGATGATCCGCTCGTGCTCACGGCCGAGAAATCTCGCCGGACCCGGACGAAGATGCACGACGGCGTGCCGAGGAGGAACTGCGTCACCGTGGTTACCTTGTTGCCGGGCTGGGGTCGCACCCCTGGGAACCCTCGACGAGCGGAGTACTGGAGGAGGTCGATCTGGTCCTGCATCAGGCCGTAGCTGTCGGAGTAGACCGCCTTCAAGCGGTCGTAGGCGTCGGGCACGATGGCCTTGGACGTCATCGTG
>JANMRJ010001127.1:0-2084 GCA_031370985.1 Acidimicrobiales bacterium | reverse complement strand
CTGAGATGGGTTCGCCGCCGGCCAGGTGCAATTCCACGACGGACCCGGTCGGGAACAGACGGATGCAATCGGCGTCGGCCTCGGCCGAAGCGCCGACGACACCGTCGACGGGGGTCGCCGCGTACGGCATCGCCAGTGGCGTGGGACTGGTGGCGTACTGGAGCACCAGGGCGACGACCATGCGGTCGTCGGGGGTGATGCGGGTGGGTGCCGGCAGTTTGCCGTCGCGGTGCATGCGGCGCAGGTCGACGACCACGATATCGGGGCTGTACTGCGGTTCGGGGTTGCCACCCAGGATGACCGCCGGCGAGTTGACCAGTTGGGCGGCGGCGAGGATGCGGGCCTTGAGACGCTGCTCGAGCCGCCTCTCCACCTTGGACTGCTCGGCCAGGATGCCGACGTTGTGCACCCCCACCATGAGTAGCAGGACGCAGACGACGATGCGCCGGCCGGCGGTGGCCCGCCCGTCAGCGATACGACGCGTGCGGTCGCCGTTGCCGCCCAGTGCGGCTGTCGGTGCGGCTGTCGGGGCGGCCGGCCCCTGCGCCCTCGCCCGCTCGCCCTGTCCGGCCAGCTCGCCCAGCCCCAGCCCCATGGCCGGTAGGGCCAGGGCGATGACGACGTAGGTGTAGCGCGACGTCTCCGACTGCTCGACCCCGAGCTCGGCCCGGCCGGCGGCGATGATGAGGAACAGGAGCAAGGCACCGAGGGCGCAGGCGAAGGCCGGCGCCGCCGGCCCTGCCGCCCGGCCGGCCCGGTGGAGCAGGAAGGCGCCGATGCCCAGCACGACGGCCCCGCCCGCGCCGGGAAAGCCCGTCATCTGCTCCATGGCGAAGCGCAGGCCGGTCCAGATGTAGGTGGGGTACCGGTAGATGTCGTCGGTGGTGTGAGGGTTGGAGCCGCCGTTCGCGCCCCCGATCAGTGAGAACCACACCAGGTACACCATGCCGGGGACGGCAACAGTCAGGGCGGCCTGGCGCACCCCCCGCCGCATCAGCACGGTGAGGCCGGCGACGAACACCATCGTCACGCTGAGCCCCGAGAACATCAGGCCGGCGATCGACACGAACCATGCGGTCACGTCACGGGCCTTCCAGCGCCCGTCGTGGTTCACGAGCGCCACGGTGGCCATGCCGAACGCAACCGACCCGATGAAGCCGATCTGGAACGCCCACAGCAGGTTCTCGTAGCCGGCGCCGAGGAACGCATAGACGGCGACGAGGGCGGTGGCCACGGGCAGGTCGACGCCGCCCTGGCGCAGCAGCCGCCACAGGAAGTGGGCCACGGCGAGGTGGGCCACGATGAGTACGACCACGTACGGGACGTAGGTGTGCAGGCCGTAGCGCGAATAGAGCGCCCGGTAGATCAGGATCGGCCCCGTCGACCAGTGCTGGGTGTGGGGCGCCCAGATGCTGTGGTCGCCCGGCAGGCCGCCTCGGTGGGCGAGGAAATCCCACTCGTCGCCGAAGAACCACTGGTCCCGGTTGGCGACGAGGAGAACGAAAAAGCCGCCGACGAGCGAGAGCACGTGAGCGGCGACTGCCAGCCGGCTGGATTGCCTCGGGCCGGTGGTCACCGGGGCGACGATACCGCCGGCAGGCCTGGCCCCGATATTCATCGACGAGGCGTACCCGGCAACGGGCCTTCTGAGCCCGCTGCCGGATACGACCGGCTCGTCCTTTCAGGTCAGGCGGTGAACCAGCCCTGCACGTCGGCGATCACCACGGTGGAACCGAGGTTGTTGTAGATCGTCACCTTGCCGTTGGCGATCTTGGCGATGACCAGGTTGGGCACCGTCTGGCCGGCCACGAAGTTGAGGTTCGAGGCCAGCGGCTTGGTGGTGCCGGCCGGGTAGACCGTGAGGAAGCTGTCAGGCCCGGGGGAGTCCGCCGCGGTCACGTTGAGCACCACGGCGGTGGCGTTGGCCGGCACGCCGCCGGCGCCGGTGACCTGTAGGTCCAGGGTGCCGCCGGTGCCGAGCTGACCCATGGCCCCGCCGGGCACGCCGACGCCGGTACGGGTGTCCAGGATGCGGGCCGGGTTGGCGGGGAAGTACTGCGAACCCGGCAGCGCCATGCCCGCCG